>JAFEEX010000071.1 GCA_018240895.1 Pseudomonadota bacterium
GCCTGCGGCTCGGTCAGGTTCATGGTGCCGGACCATTCCCCGCTGATCAGCTTGCCAAGATAGGTGGCCTTCTGCGCATCGCTGCCGTGGTGCGTCAGCGCCTCAATCGCGCCAACGGTCAGCATCGGCAGCAGGCCGAACGCCATGTTGGCTGTGCCCAGGTTTTCAATCACATTGGCCGACAGCGTAAAGGGCAGGCCCTGACCGCCGTGGTTCGCATCGCCGGCAATCGCGTTCCAGCCCTGCGCGACATAGGCGTGATAGGCTTCGGCAAAGCCCTGGGGCAGCGACACCGTGCCGTTGGCCAGTCTGGCCCCTTCAAGATCGCCCTTGCGGTTGAGCGGAGCCCATTCGCCGGCGGAGAACTGGCCTATGCCTTCAACAATCGCATCGACCATGTCGGGGCTGGCGGCGGCAAACCGGGGATCGGCGGCGATCTGTTCGATCCCGGCGTTGACCCGGATCGCCAGAACCTGATCCGCGCTGGCGGCGGCATATTCCATCGCTCGTACTCCTGCTTTTCCTTGGCTTTGCCGCGCCCCGCCTATAGCGGGAGACGATGTCCGGCAAGCACGACAATCAGGTTCGGTCCGCCAGCGATCCCGCGGCGATCACCGCCGCTGCGACAATCCTGCGCGGCGGCGGACTGGTGGCCGTGCCGACCGAGACGGTCTATGGGCTGGCCGCGCGGGCCGACGATGCGGCAGCCGTAGCGGCAATCTATCGTGCCAAGGGCCGGCCGGATTTCAACCCGCTGATCGTCCATATCACCGGGATCGATCAGGCGGAACATCTGGCCATGCCTGATCCGCGCGCGCGCGCGCTGGCCGCGGCGTTCTGGCCGGGGCCGTTGACCATGGTTTTGCCCCTGCGCGGCGGCGCGCGAATCGCTCCGGCGGTTACCGCAGGCCTGCCCACAATCGCGCTGCGCAGCCCGGCCCATCCGGTGATGCAGGCGGTGCTGCGGGAAACCAGGCTGCCGCTCGCCGCCCCTTCCGCCAATCGCAGCGGTGCGGTCAGCCCGACCCGGGCCGAACACGTCGTCGCCTCGCTGGGCGCGCGGGTGGATATGGTGCTGGATGGCGGTGCCTGTGCTGCGGGGATCGAAAGCACCATCGTTGCACTGCGCGGCAATGATACCTGGCAAGTGCTGCGCCCTGGCCCAATCACCGCGGAACGGATCGCCGCCGTCCTGGGCACGCCCCCCATGATTGACGCCGCGCAGGGGATAGAGGCACCCGGGCAGATGACCAGCCACTACGCGCCCGGCAAGCCGATCCGGCTCAACGCCATCACGCCGAACGGGCAGGAATATCTGATCGGTTTCGGCCCGGTGGCGGGTGAGACAAACCTTTCGCCTGGCGCCGATCTCGCCGAAGCGGCATCGCGGCTATACGAATGCCTGCACCGCGCCGCAGCATCGCCGCTGCCGCGCATCGCCGTGGCCCCAGTGCCCGATCACGGCCTCGGCATCGCCATCAACGATCGCTTGCGCCGCGCAGCGGCATGGTCATCTGATCAATAGGCAGCGGCTGGCACCTGTGGTCGCAGCGTGTCGATTTGCTGGGCAAGGGCATCACGCCGGGTGCAGGCTTTGGCATTGCCGTTGCGGCATTCGCGGGCCTGATGCGCATAGTCGCGCTGCAATTGGCCGTAGCGTTCCTCGCGCTTGCGCAGTTCGCGGCCGCGGTGTTCGTCGGCTTCGGATTGGCTGGTTGTTGCCATGTCGACCGCGCCGCTGGCTACCCGGACTGGCGCGGTTGCCACGTCAACCAGTGTTCCGGCAACGCAGCCGCCCAGGGCCGGGGCAAGAATGCCCGCACAGATCAAGGCAATGGGGCGCGGCATTTGCCATCGTCTAGGGCCGCGGCGCTGTTTCAACAAGGTTGACGCCGCGCCGCTTGCCGTGCCGGTGATCCAGTCTGCCGCGTCAGCCCTTGGGTGAAGGCGGCACCGGCGCGTCGGGAGCGGCTGGAGCGGGGGGCGGCGTTTCATCATCGTCACCCTGCTGCACCGGGGTTTCGCAAACCAGGCGGCCCGAACCCATCGCACTGACCGTGCAGCGGGCGCGGCCCTTCACCGTGACCTGGCCCGATCCCATGATTTTCGCCTCTACCTCTCCATCCGATGTGAAGGTGGCGTCGCCCGAACCGGCGATGGTCAGCTTGGCCTTGTCCGCCCTGAGCGTTGCCATGTCGGCCGATCCGCTGCCGGCAACCACCATTTCCAGATCCTTGACCCGGCCCGCCGCGCGGTAACGTCCCGATCCGGCAACGGTCAGTTCCAGAGAATCGCCCGCAACATTGGGCGTTTCGACATCGCCCGATCCGGCAACGGTGATTTTGGCGACGGGGGCGACAGCGGTGGAAACTATCCGGCCCGATCCCGCCATCACCATTTCCCTGGGCGCGGGCATGGTAACGTGAACCACGGCAATCTTGCCGTTACCCTTGTCGAACGTCTTGCCCTCTCGCATGATGCCCAGAGTGCCGTCCTTCAGCGTGAAGCGCAGCTTGTCCGCCGCGGCGGGATCACCATCGACGGTGATTGCCAGTTTGTCGCCCGCCTGGATCTGCACTTCGTCCGGCCCGGCCAGCACCAGTTCCTCTGGCGGGGTGCCCGAAAGATCAAGATCGGCAAGCTTCTTGCCATCCTCGCCATTGAGTTTGATCGTGGTGGCGCCGTCACAGCCCGCCACGGCGGCAACCAGCGCGATGCCGATGACGGGGGCGAAAGCGCGGACGATGTGCTTGAGCTTCATGATCGACTCCATGGTTTGTGTGTTATTGATATAATACGCCAAGGCGGTTCAGGCAAGCCAGAATCGAAAAGGCCGCTCCCTTGCGGGAACGGCCTTCCTCGGTGATCAGTGTGCGGTGGGTTCAGGCCGTGGCCTGCTCCGCGTAGTATTTGGGGGCGTGCTCGTTGAGGATCGCCAGGATCTTCTTCAGTGCCGCCGGCTCGTCAGTCTTTTCCATCGCCGCCAGCTCGCGGGCAAGGCGCGATGACGCAGCTTCGAAGATCTGGCGTTCGGAATAGGATTGTTCGGGCTGATCGTCAGCGCGGAACAGGTCGCGGGTCACTTCGGCGATCGACACAAGGTCGCCCGAATTGATCTTCGCTTCATATTCCTGGGCGCGGCGCGACCACATGGTGCGCTTCACCTTGGGCTTGCCCTTCAGCGTGTCGAGCGCTTCACGCAGGGTTTTGTCCGAAGACAGCTTGCGCATCCCGATCGCTTCAACCTTGTTCGTGGGTACGCGCAGCGTCATGCGTTCCTTTTCGAACCGCAGCACGTAAAGTTCCAGCTTCATCCCGGCAATCTCCTGCTCTTGCAGTTCGATCACCCGGCCAACACCATGCTTGGGATAAACAACGTAATCACCAACATCGAAGGCGTGCGCCTTGGCCACCATGTAACGTCCTTTCGTTGGTCAGAACGGGCGCGCACCTGCGCCACTCAAAGCGGTGATGTTTGGGGAACGGTGGGTAGATAGATTGCGACCCGGCCCGATGTTTCCCGTCAACCGACCTGAACATTCTGCCTTTCATGATATGCGGCTGCGCTCTGACCCGTTACCGGGCCGGCAGTCTCATATTATATAGCACGACTGTAACATAATTTCCAGCGCGCAGAATCCTGCACCGAAAACCGGCGTCAAGTCTTGGAAAATTCACCGATTCGCGGGAGGCCCCGCAGCAAATCAGTCGCCGTCGCCGGGTTCGGCTGAAAAGAACTTGTCGAACTTGCCCTCAACACCCTTGAATTCGTCCGCGTCAGCCGGCGAATCCTTCTTCGAGGTGATATTGGGCCAGTCGGCCGAATATTTGGCGTTCAGTTCAAGCCATTGTTCCAGCCCGCTTTCGGTATCGGGCAGGATCGCCTCGGCCGGGCATTCCGGTTCGCACACGCCGCAATCGATGCATTCGCTGGGATTGATCACCAGCATATTCTCGCCCTCATAGAAACAGTCCACCGGGCAGACCTCTACGCAGTCCATATACTTGCACTTGATGCAGGCGTCGGTGACGACATAGGTCATGGCAGAACTGTCCCCTCAGGCGTTGAATGAATGCCAGCTATGGGATTTGCGCTGCCTTCGTCAAGCACCCGGTAACATGATTGCGCTTCTGCGGCGGGTCCGCGGCGGTGCGGCTGGGCCAGCAATTCAATCACCAGCACGCCGCGCGGCGTGGGCAGGACCATGATATCGCCCACTGCAACGGCCTGTGCCGCGCGCTCTATCCGCCGCCCGTTCAGCCGGATATGCCCCTGCCCGATCAGTATCTGGGCCGCGCCGCGGGTCTTGCTCAGGCGCAGGAACCACAGCAGCTTGTCGATCCGCATTCCGCCCCGCCCCGATCAGCGAACCAGATCGGCCAGCGCGGCAAAGGCGCTGCCGAGGGCTGGGGACGGCGGTGCCTGGCGCGGCGGATCGCGTCGCTGGGGGCGCCAGCGCCACAGCAACGGGCGCGGCGGACCGAATGCTCCATTGGCAAGCGGGTGGACCGCGCCCGGGGCAAAACCGCCCAGACGAAGCAGCCGGGCATAGGTCGCAGTCGACAGTCCGGTTGATACCGCCAGCGCCGGATCAAGCACAAAGGGCTTGCCCTGCGCCGCCACCCGCACCTCATGCGCGGCGCGCAGCAGCTTTTCCGCCATGTCGATCCGCAGGCCCTGCGTGCCAAGCCGGCGATAACCGGGCGGCGGCGCGGCCTTGACCGGAAGCATGACGACGGCGGGCATTCCCGGAACCGGGGCCGGCAGGCGCATCCCCCTTACTGCCGCCAGCGTGCGCCAGGCTGTCAGCGCTGCAAACTTGAGCGTGGCCGGCACGAACAGGTCAAGCGCGCCAACCTTCACCCCCAGCCGGCGCAGCCGTTCGCGCTGATCCTTGTCCAGCCGCTCCAGTCCAGAGGTGGCGCGTTCAAGCATACCGCCCTCTTCGACCAGGCGGATCATTAGCGCGCGCAGCTCTGGCCCGGCGGCAAGATCGTGCGCGGCCACTTCAAGCTGACGCAGCGGCGTCAGCGCGGCCATTTCGGCGTCAAGCCAGGCCCCCGCAGCCTTGCCGATCTCTCCGCGCTGCGACGGGGCGAGCGCGCCGAGCGCATCATCGAGCGAAATCTGCGGCGTCAGGATGGTGCGGCCAGGCACCAGCCGCGCGATCGGCTCATCCTCCCAGCGCAGCGTTTCTCCATCCAGGGTCAGCTCGGCCTGCCCGGCGGCGATCTGGTCCAGCAGGGTCCGGGCGCGATCCGTCAGCAGCGCCGGCAGGTGCCGCTCCGCCGCGGCCAGCAACAGTTTGCGGTCAGCCAGCCGGGCCTGCGGATCGACCCGAAAGCGGAAGCCGGCGATGTGGCCGATATGCTCGCCGTCCACCAGCACCTCGCCAGCCTCGACCCGCACGGGCAGCAGCGCGGCATCGGGGCCAAGCTTTTTCATCAGCACGCTGGTCCGCCGGTTGACGAACCGTTCGGTCAGGCGGGCGTGGAGCGCGTCTGACAGGCGGGCCTCCGCCGCCCGCGCCCGTGCCGCCATCTCTTCACGCGCCAGCACCCAATCGGGCCGCTGGGCAATATAGGCCCAGGTGCGGATCGCGGCGATCCGCATCTGCAGGGTGTCGATGTCACCATCGGGCCGGTCGAGTTCGGCAATGGCATGGGCCACAAAATCACCGCCAAGCTGCCCGCCGCGCAAATCCTGCCACAACCGGGTGATGAAACGCGCGTGATTGTCCACCCCGGCCTGGCGGAAATCGGGCAGCGAACACGCGTGCCAGAACCGCTGGACCTGCGCCGCGCCGCGCACGGTGCCGGCAATCGCCGGATCGTCGGCCAGATATTTCAGCACGGCCAGATCGATTGCTTCGGGCGCGGCGGCCAGCGCAGGCAGGGCGGGGGGCGCTTCAAGATCGGCAATCAATGACGCCAGACTGTCAAAGCGCGGCTCCGCCTCTCGCCAAAAGAGCCGGGTCAGCGACGGAAAGCGATGTTCCTCTACCGCATAGACCTCTTCGGGCGCGAATTCGGCGTCATGGCCGCCGCTGCCGGCCAGCGTGCCGAAGGTGCCATCGCGCTGATGCCGCCCGGCGCGACCGGCGATTTGCGCCATTTCCGCCGTGGTCAGGCGGCGCTGGCGCACCCCGTCAAACTTGCTGAGCCCGGCAAAGGCAACGTGATCTATATCCAGGTTGAGCCCCATGCCGATTGCATCGGTCGCGACCAGATAGTCGACCTCGCCCGCCTGGTATAATGCTACCTGCCGGTTGCGGGTTTCGGGGGACAGCGCCCCCATCACCACCGCAGCGCCGCCACGGAACCGGCGCAGCATCTCGGCCACGGCATAGACCTGCTCCGCCGAAAAAGCGACGATCGCGCTGCGCGGCGGAATCCGGCTCAATTTGCGCGTGCCGGAATGGCGCAATGTGGAAAAGCGCGGGCGGCTGACGATCTCCGCCCTGGGCAGCAGCGTGCGGACCAGCGGCTCTATCGTTGCCGAACCAAGGATCATCGTCTCTTCGCGGCCGCGCGCGTGCAGCAGGCGGTCAGTAAAGATGTGGCCGCGTTCACGATCTGCGCCAAGCTGTGCTTCATCCAGCGCGACGAAGGCCAGATCCGCGCTGACCGGCATGGCTTCCGCCGTGCACAGCAGCCACCGGGCATTGCGCGGTTCTATCCGCTCCTCGCCAGTGATCAGCGCAACCTTGTCCGCCCCCTTGATAGCGCAGACCCGGTCATAGACCTCGCGCGCGAGCAGCCGCAGCGGAAACCCGATCGCGCCCGAACTGTGTGCGCAAAGCCGCTCGATCGCCAGGTGAGTCTTGCCGGTATTGGTCGGACCCAGCACGGCCTTGATGCGGCTGTCGGACGATTGAGCGAAACGCTGGGCCATCACGCAGTCCAATCTGGCATCGCCAATGATCCGCCGCAAGGGCAGGGCGGCAAGGATTCCCTAACTTTGGCTCCGTTGAATCGAGGGCCAGGAATCGGGCGCTGGCTTAGCCAAAGATTAACTATCCCCGGTGCAGGAAAAGCGCCTGATTTTGAACCGCTCGGGGGCAGGCAAGGGTGTTCACGCCGCATACGGCACCGGATAGTGGCCAGGGTATTCCCCCTGGCGGTGCGGCTGCGCTGCCGCCACCGCATCCGTTCCGCACCACCACCCTGCCGGATCGACGCGCCCTGCTGGGACGGCTGCGCATCAGGCGCGATCGGTTGCTGCAAGGCATCGCCGGTTACGACTGGGCACCCGATCTGGCCGAGAATGTCGGCAGCGCCCGATGGTTTCGCGGGCTTGGCACCATGATCGGGCTTGGCGCATTGGCCCTGGCGATGTGGCCGGATGAAAGCGTGATCCATGCCGCACCGGCCATGCCGATCGATGCTGCCGCGCTTGACGAGTTCCGCAGCCAGACGATTCAGCCGCTGGCGCTGGGCAGTGATACCGGGCGGCGGATGAAGGCAACCAGCGCGGTGGTGCCGCGCGGCACCGTGGCGGAGCGGACGAGCCTGCAACTCACCGCGACGCTGGGCCAGGGTGACAGCTTCACGCGGATGCTGGAACGCGCCGGCGTCAGCGGGGAAGATACCGCGCAGGTTGCCCGGCTGATCTCTGCTCTCGCCCCGCCGGCGCAGATCGCGCCGGGCACGCGGGTTGACATCGCGCTGGGCAGGCCCGGTGACGGCAGCACGGTCCGCCCGCTTGACCGGCTGGCATTCCGCGCGCGGTTCGATCTTGATCTGTCGGTTTCCCGCGATGGTGCCGGGCGGCTGACCTTGCAGCAACATCCGATCCGCGTGGACACCACGCCGCTGCGCATTCGCGGCACGGTTGGCACCAGCATCTATCTTTCCGCCCGCGCTGCCGGCGCCCCGATCGAGGCGATCCAGCAATATCTTCAGGCCATCGACCAGCACCTTGATCTTGATGCCGCGGTCGATCCGGGTGACACCTTCGATATGGTGGTAGCCTATCGCCGGTCCGCCAGCGGCGAAAGCCAGGTGGGCGAGCTGCTTTATGCCGGCCTTGAAGCGGGCGGCAAGCCAGAGGCGCAATTGCTGCGCTGGGGCAAGGACGGCCAGTTCTTTGAAGCATCAGGCATGGGCGCGCAGCGTACCGGCCTGCTGATGCCGGTGGTTGGCCACATCACCTCTACCTTCGGGATGCGGCGTCACCCGATTCTGGGCTATTCACGGCTTCACGCCGGGGTTGATTTCGGCGCCGCCTATGGCTCGCCGATCTATGCCGTGGGCGATGCCACGGTGAACTTCGCCGGCTGGCATGGCGGCCACGGCAACTATGTCCGGCTGGATCATGGGAACGGCTATGCCACCGGCTATGGCCACATGAGCCGGATTGCGGTGACGCCGGGCACGCGGGTTCGCGCCGGCCAGGTGATCGGCTATGTCGGATCGACCGGCCTTTCGACCGGGCCGCACCTGCACTATGAGCTCTATCGCGGCGGCACCCCGGTCAATCCGCTCAGCGTCCAGTTTACCGTCAGCAATCAGGTTGATGCCGCGGAACTGGCGCAGTTCAGGGCGCGGCTGGCCGCGATCAGGCAGATCACGCCCGGCGCGGCGCTGACCAGCCTTGCCCCGCGCCAGGCAAGCGCCGCCACGGCATCAGTGCGCGAGATTGACCGACTTGGCAATTGAAGCGCGGCGCGCGCGCGCCTAGTAACCCTGCCATGACCGGAATGTACCCCGCCACCCGCCTGCGCCGCACCCGCGCGACGCCCTGGAGCCGCACGCTCCACCGTGAGAACCTGCTGACCCCGGCGGACCTGATCTGGCCGCTGTTCGTTACCGAAGGTACGGGCGTGGAGGAACCGATCGGGTCGCTGCCCGGCGTTTCGCGCTGGTCGGTCGATCTCATCGTGGCGCGCGCGCGCGAGGCGGTGAAGCTGGGCATCCCGGTGGTGGCGCTGTTCCCCTATACCCAGCGCGAGCGGCGCAGCGATGACGGGCGCGAGGCGCTTAACCCGGATAACCTGATGTGTCAGGCAATCGCCGCGATCAAGCAGGCCTGCGGCGACGATCTGGGGGTGCTGACCGACGTGGCGCTCGATNNCACGGGCAGGATGGCCTGATCGATGCGGGCGGCTATGTCCTTAACGATGCCACGGTTGAGGTGCTGGTTGGCCAAAGCCTAAACCAGGCACGCGCCGGGGCGGATATCATTGCCCCCAGCGACATGATGGACGGGCGCATCGCCGCCATCCGCCATGCGCTGGAAGGGGAAGCCTTCGTCAATGTCCAGATCATGTCCTATGCGGCGAAATATGCCAGCGCCTTTTACGGCCCGTTCCGCGATGCGGTGGGCAGCCGGGGGCTGCTGAAGGGCGACAAGAAGACCTATCAGATGGACCCGGCCAATGCCGAGGAAGCCTTGCGTGAGGTTGAACTGGACCTGGCCGAAGGCGCGGACAGCGTGATGGTCAAGCCGGGGCTGCCCTACCTCGACATCGTTCGCAGGGTGAAGGACGCGTTTGAGGTTCCGGTCTTCGCCTATCAGGTCAGCGGCGAATATGCGATGATAGAAGCCGCCGCCGCCGCCGGCGCGGGGGAGCGTGATGCGCTGGTGCTGGAAACGCTGCTGGCGTTCAAACGCGCGGGCTGCTCGGGCGTGCTGACCTACCATGCCGCCCATGCGGCGAGGCTGCTGGGTGGCTGAAGTCCGGCTGGAAACAGAACGGTTGATCCTGCGGTCCTGGCGCGACCAGGACCGGGAGCCATTTGCCGGGATTTGCGCCGATCCCAAGGTCATGGCCACGCTCGGCCCGGTCATGTCGCGTGCACAAACAGATGCTTTGATTGACTGGGCGATCGGGCACGAGGCTGAATTCGGGCACACCTTCTGGGCGCTTGAGCGGCGCGGCGATTCCCGGTTGGTGGGCTGGTGCGGGGCAATACGCGGCGATGCCGGTCCGATCGATCAGAAACCGGAACTGGGCTGGCGGCTTGCCTCGGACTGCTGGGGGCAAGGCTATGCGACGGAAGCGGCACGGGCAGGTCTGGCGTGGTGCGCGGCCAATTTGCCCGACCCGGACGTCTGGGCAATCACCTGGCGCGGTAACCTGCGCAGCCGGGCGGTGATGGAACGGCTTGGGATGCGTTACCGGGCTGATCTGGACTTTCTCCATCCGCGTCTTGATCAGGGCGATCCACTGCAACCCCATGTTGCCTATTCGCTGGAGTATGACGTTTGACAGGTAATGCCATACCGCAAAGGGTCTTTCGCCCCCTGTTCGTGCTGACCATCCTGACCGGCAGCTTCCTGCTGTTTCTGGTTCAGCCGATGGTTGCGCGGATGGCTTTGCCGCGGTTGGGCGGGGCGCCCAATGTTTGGAACAGCGCGATGCTGGTCTATCAGGCGCTGCTGCTGGGCGGATATTACTATGCCCATCGCTTGTCGAAATTGCCGGTCAGGCGGCAAGCGCAGATCCATCTGGCGCTGTTCGTTCTGGCCGCGGTAACGCTTCCGGTTGGGCTGATCGCGCTTCCGCCGGCCAGGCCGGGGTTTGAGGCGTTGTGGGTGCCGGCCTTGCTGGCACTGTCGATCGGGCCGGTGTTTCTGCTGGTTTCCGCGCAGGCTCCGCTGATGCAGCGCTGGTATGCGGCCAACCCTGCCGCCGGCCAGCCCTGGGCGCTTTATGCCGCGTCCAACCTTGGCAGTTTTACCGGCCTGCTGGCCTATCCGCTGATTGCCGAACCGCTGATGACGCTGCACGCCCAGTCCTGGGGGTGGAGCCTGGGCTACGCCGTGCTGTTCGTGCTGATCGCGCTGTGCGCCCGGGCACGGCGCGGTGTTGCCGCCCTGCCGGAGGAGGCCACCAGCAAAACCGCGGCGGCGCTGCCCGGACGCCGGATTGCCCTGTGGCTGGCGCTGGCGGCGGTGCCATCGGGCCTGATGCTGTCAACCACGACGCACCTGACCACGGATCTGTTCGCCATGCCGCTGCTGTGGGTGATCCCGCTGGGGATCTATCTGCTCAGCTTCGTTTTCGCTTTTGCCGAAAATCGCGGACCTGCGCGCGTCCTTACCTTGCTCGCCTGGCCGGCGCTGTTCACCGCCGGCGGGCTGGCCATGGTTTCGCAGGGGTCCAACGGGCTGGTGCCGGTGGTTGCCTCAATCGGGCTGCTGTTCCTGCTGTGCGTGGCGCTGCATGGCCGGCTTTATGATCTGCGGCCCGATCCTGAGCAGCTGACCTTCTTCTATCTGGTGATGTCGGCCGGCGGGGTAATCGGCGGGTTCTTTACCGCGCTGATCGCGCCGCTGGCGTTTGACTGGGCGTGGGAACATCCCCTGCTGGTCCTGCTCGCCGCCGCGCTGATGCCGGTTTCCCCCCGGCTGGACTGGCGGCGGCTGCCGGGTCTGGAGGCTTCGTCGCTGCGTCTGGTGATCATTGCCGCGCTGGCGCTGGCGCTGTTCTGCTGCTGGCAGATCGCGCTGCTTACCGCCAGTTTCGAATCCGGCCTGCCGGGAAAGCTGTGGCTGATCGGCGTGGTATTTGCCGGCCTGCTGGTAACTCCGTGGCGTTCGATCGTGGTTGTCATGCTGCTGGCCGTGATGCTGGCTGAGGGCGGGTACATGACCGTTGAGGACAGCATGGCCGGGCTGCGCCAGCGCAGCTATTTCGGGATCTATACCGTGCGCGATCGCCCGGATGAAAAATTGCGCACGCTGGTTCACGGCACCACGCTGCACGGCCAGCAATCCACCGACCCGGCGCGGCGGCTGACGCCGCTATCCTATTACGGTCCTACATCCGGCGCGGGGCTGGCCTTTGCCAATGCCCAGCCCCTGTTCGGCAAGGCGGCGCGGATTGGCGTGGTCGGCCTGGGGGCCGGATCGCTGGCCTGCTATCACCGCCCGGGTGAGGCGTGGCAGTTTTTTGAGATTGATCCGCTGATCCTGTCCTACTCGCGCAATCGCACCTTCACCTTCCTGCAGGACTGCGCGCCGGACGCAAAGGTGAACATCGGTGATGCCCGGCTGGAACTGGCCAAGGCGATGCCCGGTTCGTTCGATCTGCTGGCGATCGACGCTTTTTCATCGGATGCTATTCCGCTGCATCTGCTGACGGATGAGGCGCTGGGGGTTTATGGCCGCGCCCTTTCCCCGCGCGGAATCCTGCTGATCCACATTTCCAATCGCTTCATCGATCTTGAACCGGTTCTGGCCGCCGATGCCCGCAAGCGCGGGCTGGCGGCTGCAAAGCGCGATGACGTGCCCGATCTGGAGAAGGGCTATTCCGCGTCGGTGTGGGTTGCCCTTGCCCGCGATCCTGCCATTCTGGCCGCGCTTCAGGCCCGCTCACCAGATCAGAAATGGCAGCCGCTGGCGGCTTCGTCAGCGCGGGTCTGGACAGACGATCATGCCTCTATCCTGCCGCAAGTGCGCTGGCAGAACATAGTGGGGCAGGACATTTTGGGAGTGAGTAAATAATGCGACCCGACGTTTCGATCATCCCGATTCATGGCAAGGTGCCGCGCATTCACGACAGTGCCTTTGTCGCGCCGGGGTGCCGGATCATCGGCGATGTAGAGATCGGGCCGGATGCCAGCATCTGGTACAACTGCGTGCTGCGGGGGGATGTTAGCCGCATCGTTATCGGCGCGCGAACCAACGTTCAGGACGGCACGGTGATCCATTGCGACAGCCCGATGCCCGGCGCGCCTGACGGCTATCCGACCATCATCGGCGAAGACGTGCTGATTGGCCACATGGCGATGATCCACGGCACGGTGATTGAGGATCGCGGCTTTGTCGGCTTTGCCGCCCAGACGATGAATGGCTGCGTGATAGAGGCTGACGGGATGCTTGCCGCCGGCGCGCTGCTTGCGCCGGGCAAGCGCATCCCTTCGCGCCAGTTGTGGAGCGGGCGGCCGGCCACCTTCATGCGTGATCTGGATGACCGGATGCTGGCCGGGCTCCAGCTTGGGGTGGCGCATTATGTTGAGAACGCGAAGCACCACCAGACCGCGATCGACGCCTTGAACCCCGGCGCAGCGCCCCATGGCACGGCCCCGGCCTGACTATCCGCCCGCTGAAGCAATCCGCGCCCTTGCCGATGCCGAGGGGCGGCTGGCGCTGCGCGTCACGCCGGGCGCGCGGACTGAAAGCGTTGAGATTTGCGAAGGCAAGGTGGTGGTGAAGGTCCGCACCAAACCCGAAGATGGCAAGGCAAACGCCGCCGTCCTTGCGTTGCTGGCCGATGCGCTTGGCCTGGCGGCATCGCGGCTTCAGATGTTGCGCGGCGCAACTGGGCGCGACAAGCTGATCCGGATCAGCTGATCCCGCCGCGGGCCATGCCTTCACGCTTCAGCCGGGCCAGCGCCGCTGCCAGGCTGGCGACCCGTTCGGCCCCTGCAAAGCGCGGGGTGGAGCGGGCCAGCACTTCCCACACCGGGCGCGGCATATCGCACAGGATTACGCGGGTATCGCGCGCCCTGGCCTCACGCACGAAGGTCGTCAGCGCGCCGACTGCCGAGGAATCGATGTAAGGCACCCGGTCAAGCCGCAGGATCACCACCCGCGGCGTGGTGCCGATGCGGGTTAGCGCGTCAAGCATTTCCCCGGCCACGCCAAAGAACATCGGCCCGGCAATGCGGAATACCTCAACCCCGGCGGGCAGGCTGGCGCGCTGCTGCGGGTCTTCAAGGCTCTGGTCGTCGGCCAGCACCCCGGTTGCCTCGCTCATCCGCGCCATGAACAGCAGCGAGGCGAGCGTTACCCCCACGCCGATCGCCACGGTCAGGTCAACCAGCACGGTCAGGCCAAAGGTAAGCAGCAGCAGCGCACGTTCGCCCGCGTCCATCCGCAGCAGGCTGCGGAACCGGTCGGCCTCGCTCATTCCCCAGGCCACCACCAGCAGGATTGCGGCCAGCGCAGCCATCGGCACATAGGCCACCAGATTGCCCGCGATCAGCAGGATCGCCAGCAGGAACGCCGCGTGCATCATCCCCGCAACCGGGGTTTGCGCGCCGGCGCGGATATTGGTTGCGGTCCGGGCAATCGCCCCGGTCGCGGGCAGGCCGCCAAACAGGGCAGAGGCGATATTGGCCACCCCCTGGCCGACCAGCTCCTGCCCCGGGCGATGCTTGTATCCGGTCATCCCATCGGCAACCACGGCGGAAAGCAGCGCCTCGATCCCCGCCAGAAAGGCGATGGTGAAGGCAGATGGCAGCACTTCACGAAACATCGCCAGCGAGAATGCGGGCAGATGCGGCGCGGGCAGCGTGGTTGGCATGGCGGGAAAGCGCTGACCCACGGTTTCGACCGGCAGGTGCAGCAGCGTCACGGCAAGGCCGGCTGCAACCACCGCGATCAGGTAACCGGGCAGGCGCGGGGCATAGCGGCGCAGGGCGATGATCAGGCCCAGCGTGATCGCACCGATTGCCAGGGTTGGCCATGATACCGTGCCGATGGCAGCAAGATAGGCGTGCCACTTGCCGATGAATTCCGCCGGAACCTTGCCAGCCTTCAGGCCCAGAAAATCACCGATCTGGCTGGTGGCAATGATCACCGCGATGCCCGACGTGAACCCGGTGACCACCGGTATCGGCACAAAGCGCATCAGTTTGCCCACCCCGGCATAGCCGGCGACGATCAGGATGATTCCGGCCAGCACTGTCGCCAGCAGCAGCCCGGCATAGCCGTGGACGGCGATTACGCCGGCGACCACCACAACGAAGGCCCCGGTCGGCCCGCCGATCTGCACCCGGCTGCCGCCCAGCGCGGAAATCAGGAAACCGGCGATGATTGCCGTGACCAGCCCCTTGTCAGGAGAGGCTCCGCTGGCGATGCCCAGCGCCATGGCCAGCGGCAGGGCGACAATGGCAACCGTCAGCCCGGCCAGCGCATCGGCGCGGAATTTGGCAAGGTTATACCCCTCGCGCAGGGTGATCAGCAGCTTGGGTTGCATTGCCCTGCCTAACTGCCGCCCGGGCCGCGCGCAAGCGGGAGGTAACGGGTGCCGCGGGATTCCGCGGTCATGCCGCCCGAGGGCCGTCTCCCCGCGCGCTCAATCGCGGGCCATGCCTTTGGCCATGCGGGTCAGCACATCGGCCATGGCCTCGGCAATCTCGCGGTCGGCCACTTCGGTTTCGGCCAGCGCGCGGCGCATGGCATCGGCCCATTGCCCCGCAGTAACCTGGCCGATCGGAAAGGGCGCGTGCATTGACATCATGCATTTGCCGGGATTGGCCTGAAACCAGTCGCGCGGGCCACCGGCCCATCCGGCAAGAAACCCGGGCAGTTGTTCACGCATCGCTGACAGGTCGGCAGCGTGCATGGCGCGCAGTTCGGCATAGGCCGGCTCTTGCTCCATCAGGTCATAGAAGCGGTCCGTCACCGCGCGCAGAACCGCCATGCCGCCGATTCGTTCGAACGGCGATGCGGCGGGCTGGGTGTCAGGCTCGGCAGTGGCGGTTTCGGTCACAAGGCAGATATCCGGATGCAGAATGGGGAGGGTCAGCCCTAGCCGCCCTCCCCGTCATCCGCCTTGATCCGGATCAATCGCCTTCGCCGCTTGGTTCCGGAGCGGCCTTGGGCTTTTTCGGCCTGGTCTTCGGCTTGGCGGCCAATGTCCCGGTCTTGGCCTTGGCCCCGCGCGGCAGTTTCGGCGGTGCCGGGGTCAGTTCAAAGGCAAGCGCGCCGTCCTTGACCGAAACGTGGACTTCGCCGCCGTGGCGCAATTTGCCAAACAACAGTTCCTCGGCCAGCGGTTGCTTGACCTTTTCCTGTATCAGCCGGGCCATCGGCCGCGCGCCATAAAGCTTGTCATAACCGCGGTCCCCCAGCCATTCGCGGGCATCGCCATCGAACTGGATGTGGACGTTCTGTTCGGCCAGTTGCAGTTCCAGCTGAAGCACGAACTTGTCGACCACGCGGCTGATCGTTTCCTTGCCCAGATAGGCGAAGGGCACGATCGCATCCAGCCGGTTGCGGAATTCGGGGCTGAACATCCGCTTGACCGCTTCGTCACCAGCATCTTCCTTGGACACGTCGCCAAAGCCGATGCCTTGCCTGGCCATGTCGCTGGCCCCGGCATTGGTGGTCATGATCAGCACGACATTGCGGAAATCGACCGTCTTGCCGTGGTGGTCGGTCAGCCGGCCGTTATCCATCACCTGCAGCAAGATGTTGAACAGGTCGGGGTGGGCCTTCTCGATTTCGTC
>JAFEEX010000072.1 GCA_018240895.1 Pseudomonadota bacterium
TTAATTTCGGATCAGGTTCTAAGGCCAGCCGACAACAGCGTGAGGAGAATGTGGGTTTGCACAATCACCATAGACGCTCCAACCCGCTCAGACCGGGCGGTTTCGGAGATAGCGGCGATGCAGCGAGAGGCGGAGTTGACATTCTGAGTGGGAATACGAGTAATGAATTAAAATGCTTTATCCTCTGGCGTCAGCCGGGCACGCTTTGATCCTCCACATGATAAAATCAGAGATCTAGGAAATTTTTTCACCATCTCTCGATTATATCTAGAGGCATACCTAACCATCAGATCATCGCATCGATCAACAATCCAAAAATGCTGACCATCTCCAGCAGCAGGATTGTTCAAATTTTCAAAACCTTCTATTTTATAAATTGGAAATTGACAATTTTCTATAGATGGAACAAAAAGATATGAAGCAACTCCATTTCTTCTTGCCACATATAGATCAAAATTATTTTTTGAAATTTCCGTTTGCGCATCTAACTCTGGCGTTGCGCCCTGAAATTTTCTGACACAACTACGACTTTCTAGAAGATTCTTTTGCAATTGATCACGATATTGGGCGTTCTCCGGATCTTCAAAAAACCGTATCTGTTCTGCGCCAAAGATGGAAGTCTCAGCCCGTAAGAAGGTTATATCCGCCGCTGACAGTGACCCCACATTCGATTGAAACATCTGCTGCGGTGGAGGTGCAGACTGATGTGATTTCTCGCACCCTGCAGTTAACATACATACCAAAATCAGCGAAGTCTGCCGCATGATTGCTACCCCCGCACACTGCCACAGCTTATCGCAATGCCGCCGTGTGAATGAATGCACACATAATCCCCCCTGGGACGTTTGATCTTATCGGAAAAGATACTTTACTGCTATTCTCGGTGCTATGAAATCACCCACCCGCGCTAATTCTCCGAAACCACCGGCTGGCTCTTGACCTGATCAGCGGTCACTACCTGCGGGGCCGGTCCCTTTTGGATTGCGGCGGCGAGTTGCTGGGCCGGGGCGCAGGTTCCGCCGCACAGTTCCTGCAGGCGGGCCAGGTTGCGGCGGGCCTTTTCCACCGCGCCTTTTTCAACCAGGGCCTCACCCTCTCCGGCGATGGCATAGGTGTTCTGCGGATCGAGCGTCAGGGCTTCGCGGTAGTAATGCAGCGCCTTGCCCTGCATCCCCTGCTTGCGGGTCGCCTCGGCCAGGTTGAGGTAGATCGCGACATGGCCGGGCTGAACCGTCAGCGCGGATTCGAAATCGCCCACGGCCTTGTCAACATCGCCGGCGGACAGCGCGGTGCGCCCCTCTGCCACCAGCGCGGCCGCGCGCGGTTCCAGCGGTGCCGGCGGGGCACTGCGGCCGACGCTGGCGGTAACCGCAAGGATCGCGGACAAGGCTAGGGCGGCAGGCAAATAACGCATCAACTGCTCCTTGAAGGCAGACATTGCCGGTGGATTTATCATGGCGCGTGTAAACGCGCGATGAAAAAGCCATCCGTCCCGTCATGGAACGGGTCAAGCCGCACCCCCTGCCCGCGCGGGGTGCCCGCGCCCAGATGGAGCGGAGCGGCGCGCCAGGCCGGATGCGCGGCAAGAAAGCCAGCGGCCTGATCCGCGCCTTCGGCATCAAGCAGCGAACAGGTGACGAAAATCAGCCGCCCACCCGGACGGACCAAAGTGGCCGCCAGCGCCAGCAGGCGATGTTGGATTGCGGCGAGCCGGCCCAGCTCATCCTCTGTCAGCCGCCAGCGCGCCTCGGGATTGCGCCGCCAGGTGCCGGTGCCCGAGCAAGGCGCATCAACCAGCACCGCATCAGCCGCGCCGACCAGCCCGGCCAGCGCCGCCAGTTCCCGGCCCGGATCAAGCAGGCGAGTATCGATGTCCAGCGCGCCGGCCCGCTCCGCCCGGGGGCCAAGGCGCGACAGGCGCGCGCGGTCAGTATCGCAGGCGATCAGATGCCCTCGCCCCGCCATCGCCGCAGCCAGCGCCAGGGTCTTGCCCCCGGCCCCGGCGCACAGGTCAATCACCGTTTCGCCCGGCCGGGCCGCCACCGCCATGCAGGCGATCTGCGATCCGCCATCCTGCACCTCGATCCGCCCATCGGCATATTCGGCCCAGCGCTCTACCGGCGTGCCGTGCGGCAGGCGCAGCCCGTCCGGCGCGGTCAGCGGCTCGGCAGCGACAGGCAAGGCCAGGGCGCTGCGAGCAGCCTTCAGCGAATTGACCCTGATGTCCAGCGGCGCACGGTGCAGCAGGGCCTGGGCCGCAGCGCCAGCGATCCCGCTGCCGGCCAGCCGGGCCTCAAGCCAGGCCGGAGCCACACCGGCCGGGGCGACCGCCTCATCGATGCGGATCGGTGCAGGTGCGTGGCGCGATCCATCAAACAGGGCCGCAATCGCCGGATCGTCTTGCGCCAGCCGCAGCAGCGCGGCCCGACCGCTTATCGGAATTTCACCGCAGGCACGAACCGCGCCATAGACCAGATCACGCACCGCGCGCCGGTCTGCGCTGCCGGCAAAGCGCCGCGACCGGAACCAGTCGGCCACGATCCGGTCAGCGCTTGGTCCCTGGCCGCGCGCCGCAGCAATTACCAGATCGACTATCTCGATCGCGGCCTGGACGCGCGCGGCGGGGGTCATGATTTATAATTCGGCGCCTCGCGGGTGATCGTCACGTCATGGACGTGGCTTTCCTTCAGCCCTGCGTTGGTGATCTGGACGAATTGGGCGCGGGTGCGCAGATCCTCTATCGTGGCGCTGCCGGTATAGCCCATCGCCGCCTTGATCCCGCCGACAAGCTGATGGACCACGTCCTTGGCCGGCCCCTTGTAAGGCACCTGTCCCTCAATCCCTTCGGGGACCAGCTTCATCTGATCCTTGATGTCCTGCTGGAAATAACGATCCGCGCTGCCGCGGGCCATGGCCCCGACCGAACCCATGCCGCGATAGCTTTTGTATGCGCGGCCCTGATAAAGGAAGGTCTCCCCCGGGGCTTCCTCGGTTCCGGCCAGCATCGATCCGATCATGATGGTGCTGGCCCCGGCGGCCAGCGCCTTGGCCGCATCGCCGCTGGTGCGCAGCCCGCCATCGGCAATGATCGGCACGCCCGAATCCCTTGCTGCGCGCGCTGCCTCCATGATTGCGGTAAGCTGGGGAACGCCCACCCCGGCCACGACCCGGGTGGTGCAGATCGACCCCGGCCCGATTCCCACCTTGACCGCATCGGCCCCGGCATCGATCAGCGCGCGGGTCGCGTCATGGGTGGCGACATTGCCGGCGATGACCTGCGCTGAATTGCTGAGTTTCTTGACCCTTTCGACAGACCGCGCCACGTCCCGGTTATGACCGTGAGCGGTATCGATGATCACCACATCGCATTCGGCGGCGATCAGCGCCTCGGTCCGTTCAAAACCCTTGTCACCCACCGTTGTTGCCGCCGCCACGCGCAGCCGCCCGGCGGCGTCCTTGGTCGCGTTGGGATAGGTCACCGCCTTTTCAATGTCCTTGACCGTGATCAGGCCGACGCAATGAAAGGCATCATCAACCACCAGCAGCTTTTCAATCCGGCGCTGGTGAAGCAGCCGCCGCGCCTCGTCCTGGCTGACCCCGGCGCGCACTGTCGCCAGGTTTTCGTGGGTCATCAACTCGCGCACCGGCTGCATGGGGTTGTCAGCAAAGCGCACATCACGATGAGTCAAAATCCCGACCAGGCGCCCGCTGCCTTCCACCACCGGAATGCCGGAAATGCGGTTGGCTTCCATGATCGCCTGCGCTTCGCCCAGGGTCGCGTCCGGAGCGACGGTGATGGGATTGACCACCATGCCGCTTTCAAAACGCTTGACCGCGCGGACCGCGGCGCACTGTTCTTCCACCGTCAGGTTGCGGTGAAGCACCCCGATTCCGCCAAGCTGGGCCATGACGATTGCCATGTCCGCTTCGGTCACGGTGTCCATCGCCGATGAAATCACCGGAATGTTCAGCGCAATCTCGCGGCTGAGGCGGGTGCGGGTATCGGCCATTGATGGCACGATGTCGGATTCGGCCGGCAACAGCAGCACGTCATCGAAGGTAAGGCCGAGGGGAATTTGCATGGGTGCCACTGTGTCCTGTGTGGAACGTCCTTTGTGGAGCGATTCGTGGCGGCTCACGTAAACACAGCGCGCGCGCAGGGCAAGGGTCGCTATCGGACCACGGGCCATTACCGGGAAGGAGTGGCGACCTTCCTGATATCAGCAAACCAGCGGGCCAGTGCGGTCAGGAAATTGACGTCATCCGCCGCGCCGCCCAGTTCCAGGTCCGGCTTCACCACGTCGGTCGGGCGATGATAATCGGTTTCCATGAATTTTTCGACCCGGGCAAGGTCGGACCATGAGCTGGAAACCATCACCGCCGGGACATCATGCTGCATCAGTGCCCAACCATCCTGACGCCGGACATAGGCGTTGATGCCGTCATCAGTGGCCAGTTTGCGGCGCTGCTGGCGGGCGACCGCGGCAATTTGCGGATCTAGCGCGGTCATACCCCGCCCCACTATGGCAAAAGGCTGACCCGCCGGAGCAAGCGCAACGCTGTCGATATTGAACGCGGCGATAAATTGCTTGAGCGGGATCGGCGGATTTTCTGCAAAGGCCTGCGCGCCCAGCAGACCCATTTCCTCACCCGTGGTCGCCACGAAATAGATATCGCGCTCCATCTGCGGCAGGCGGGAAAGTTTGCGCGCCACCTCCGTCAGCACTGCAACGCCGCTGGCATTGTCAATCGCACCGTTGCAGATTTGATGTTCCGCCGGCGGCGGCGCGCAGCGCCCGAAATGGTCCCAATGCGCCATCAGCAGCACCGCGCCGGCGTCAGACCGGCGGCCTTGCAACCGCCCGATCATGTTGTGCGTGTTGATGCGGGTTTCGCGGGTCGTTGCCTCAAGCGTTACCGCCAGATCAAGCAGCCGCGGCGCAAATGCCGGCGCGGCGGCAGAGGCCTGAAGCCCGGTCAAGGTCTGCCCGGTGCCTGACAGCGCCCGGTCAAGCCCGGCCGGGGTTATGAACCCTTCAATATCCCCGCCCAGTTCCTCCCCCGCCAGCCCATAGGCCAGACGGCGGCGGCGGTCGGTCACATTGCGCAGGGTGCGATCACCATCCAGCACGGTCAGCACCGCCGATGCCCCGCCCTGCAGCAGTGCATTCTGCCGTTCGGAGCCGGGCCGCCCCTCATCAAGCAGCAGCGCGACCCGTCCCGCCAGCTCGGCACGCGGCGGAACACGATCGCCCAGCCCCACGAACAGCACCGGCGCATTTTCGATCAGGCTGCGCTTGCCGGACGTTACGATCAGCGTCGAATCAAGCGGGACATAGATCCGCCGTCCCTTGCGGCTGAACTGCGCGTTGGACCGGTCGGGCTGGCGACCGATCAGCGTGACCGGGGCAAACCAGGCGTGAGCCGGATCGTTGGTGCCGGATTCCAGCCCGATATCGAACCACTGCTTGCCCAGATAACGCAATGTCTTCGATTCGCCGTCGGTCCCCGGCTCCCGCCCGTCATAGGCATCGCTGGCCAGCTCGGTAATGTGAGCGCGCAACTGGTTGATCAGCGCCAGGGTCGCACGGTCAGGCTTGCCCGCTGCTGCTGCCGGTGCACAGGCAAGCGCCACCGCCAGAAACAACGCAGCGCCTCTGTTCATCGCTCTCCAGCAACGGTTCATCGCCGCATCTCTACACCAAGCGACATGACCAACAAAGGCGTGATTCACTGAATTCCCGGTTTGCAATTGAAGGTTGCACGAAAGGCACACCATTCGTGACTCCCCCATGAACCGGAACACGCTATAAGCGCGTCACAAAGAGGCGGATTGCGGCCGCCCGCCCCCAAGGAGATGCCCATGCGCCTAGATGATTTTGATCCCAACGCCATCACCGTTGAAGACCAGCGCGGCAGCGGCGGGGCCGGTTTTCCGATGGGTCGCGGCGGGCAGGTTGGCTGCGGCACCATTGTTATCGCGCTGATCGCCTATTTCGTTTTTGGTGTTGATCCCACCCAGATGCTGGGCACCGTGCAGGACAGCGGCCCCGGCCAAAGTCAGGTCGCGCCGCAGGGCGGGACCACAGTTGCCGAAAGCTGTTCGGTCGATCAGGCCAGCCGCGATAGCTGCAACACGCTGTCATCGCTCAACAAGACCTGGCAGCCGGTGTTCCAGCAAGCCAATATCCCGTTCAAGACGCCCAAGCTGGTGTTCTATTCACGGGCCGGCAATTCCGGCTGCGGCACCGCGCAGAGCGCGATGGGGCCGTTCTATTGCCCTGAGGATCAGGGCATCTACCTCGATACGGATTTCTATCGCCAGATGGACCAGCAGCTTGGCGCGACCGGGGCCTTTGCCCGCGATTACGTCATCGCGCACGAATATGGCCATCACATCCAGAAGCTGACGGGCGTTTCCGACCAGATCCGCAGCCTGCAATCGCAAAACCCGTCGCGCGCCAACCCGCTTTCAGTGCGGCTTGAGCTACAGGCCGATTGCTATGCCGGGGTCTGGGCGGCCAAGAACAAGAGCCGGCTGGACCCGGGCGATATGGAAAGCGGGCTGAACGCCGCGCACCAGATCGGCGACGACACGCTGATGAAGGAGGCCGGGCGCAATCCCAACGAGGCTGCCTTTACCCACGGATCGAGCGCGCAACGGATGGACGCGCTGCGCCGCGGGATGCAAAGCGCCGATGACAGCGCGTGTGATGTTTACATGAAGGCCTGACGAGAGTGATGGTTGCCGGGGGCGGCAAGCTGCGCTAGCCGCCCCTTATGCGCTTGTCGGATTGCCACAACATTGACGATTTCCGCCTGCTGGCCAAACAGCGGCTGCCTTGGCCGGTGTTCGACTACATTGATGGCGCCGCCGATGATGAACTGACCAAGGCGCGCAACACCGCCGCCTTTGCTGAATGTGATCTGGTGCCTGATGTGCTGGCCGGCGTTGGCGCCATCGACACAAGCTGCACCATCCTGGGCCGCGAAAGTGCGCTGCCGCTGATGCTTTCCCCCACAGCGTTGCAACGGGTGTTCCACTGGCAGGGCGAGCGCGCCGTGGCCCGCGTGGCCCAGCGCCACGGCCTGTGGTTCGGCATCTCAAGCCTGGCGACGGTCAGCATCGAGGAAATCGGCGCGATGGGGGACAACCCCAAGATGTTCCAGTTCTATTACCACAAGGACCGCGGGCTGAACCGGTCGATGATCGAACGCTGCCAGGCGGCCAAGTTCGACGCGATCGCGCTGACGGTCGACACGATCGTTTCGGGCAAGCGTGAGCGCTGCGCGCGCAGCGGCTTCACCTCTCCGCCAAAATTTACCGCATCATCGGCTTTGTCCTACGCGCTCAAGCCGCGCTGGGCGCTCGACTATGTCTTTCGCGAAAAGTTCGCCCTGCCCAATCTTGACACTCATGTTCGCGAGGGGACGGGTGAGGCGGTGTCGATTGCCGGTTATTTCAACACCATGCTCGATACCCATATGGACTGGAAAATGGCCCAGCAATTGCGCGACGACTGGGGCGGCAAATTCGCGCTGAAAGGCGTGATGAGCGTGGCCGACGCGCGCCGCGCTGCTGACATGGGGATCGACGCGATCATGGTTTCCAACCATGGCGGCCGCCAGCTTGACGGCAGCCGCGCGCCCTTTGACCAGATCCGCGAGATTGCCGACGCGGTCGGCGGGCGGATCGAGATTATCTGCGACGGTGGGGTGCGGCGCGGCACCCACGCGCTGAAAAGCGTCTGCGCCGGGGCAACCGCCGCCTCGGGCGGGCGGCTCTATCTCTATGCGCTCGCCGCGGCTGGCGAGCAGGGTGTCGAACGCGCGGTCACGATCCTGAAGGATGAGATTGAGCGCGGGATGAAACTGATGGGTGTCCATTCGGTCAGCGAACTGACGCCTGACCGGCTGCGCTGGCGATAGACCGGGCGTGACCGGGCCTGACCTGTTCCATTTCGCCGTGCTGTTCGCCGCCGCCACCTGGGCGGGGGCGCAGAACCAGTTGGCCGGCGGCGGTTCGTTCCTTACCCTGCCCGCGCTGATGATGGTGGGCATGGACGCCCGCGCCGCCAATATCACCTCCACCGTGGCGCTGTTTCCCGGCCAGGTGACCGGCGGCTGGCTGGGGCGCGCCAACGCCACCGGCACCGCCCGGCTCAGCCTTAAGGCGCTGATCCTGATCAGCCTGATCGGCGGGGTGGTTGGCGCGGTGCTGTTGCTGCTGACCCCCTCGCAGATCTTTGCCCGCATGGTCCCCTGGCTGGTGCTGTTCGCCACCGCCGCCTTCGCCTGGGGTTCGTTCTTCCGCCGCCCGCCGTCCGATGCCCAGCCGGGGAGCGGAATCGGCGGCGTCAGCGCCGGGCTGATCCAGTTCATGATCGCGATCTATGGCGGCTATTTCGGCGGCGGCATCGGCTTCCTGATGCTGGCGGCGCTGGCGCTCAGCCAAATGCCGGTGCGCGCCGCGGCTGCGACCAAGAACGTCCTTGCCGCGGTGATGAACCTTACGGCGGTACTGGTCTTCGTCTTTTCTGGCGAAGTGCGCTGGCTGGCAATGGGCGTGGCGATGATCGGCGCGCTGCTGGGAAGCTGGATCGGCGCACACCTGCTCGCCCGCGTCAACGAACGCGCCCTGCGGATCATCGTGGTCGCAATCGGCATAGCCTTGACCATCGGCCTTTTCCTGCGCGGTTGACGGGGCGATCGCACCGCCCCGCCGAGCGATTCACATCAGACCCGTTCCATCCAACGCCCGGCATCGCCGTCTCAAAACTTCGCGTCAAACGAAATCCCGAAGGTACACGGGTTGCCGGGGTGGAAGTATAATCCAAGCCGAAGTTCGACATCAGGTTGGACGTGTAACGATTTTGTGCCGGTCACTTATCTCATTATGCCACCTTGGCTT
>JAFEEX010000073.1 GCA_018240895.1 Pseudomonadota bacterium
GGCGCAAAACCGTTACAAGTCCAGTTTTCCTGATCGATTGAGATGGGACCGTGTTGCATTGGATCACGGGTAGAGTTCGTAACAAGTCCGCTGATACTAACTTGCCCCTCGAACAACCTCGCACCGTTCGTGACCTCGTAGAACTCGCGAAGGCGCCGAGGAATGTCACAACCAAGGATTGCCTCAATCTCGGCGATCTCAGCCTCAGCCAAACCAATGTAGAGCCGGTGCAGGTGGTGCTGCGGGCTATACTGGGGCTGCGGGCAGATTAGTCGAACTCGTGTGCTGTCTCGTAGCGGCTCGACTTCTGACCAGCGTGCCAGCGTCTGAAGGACTGCATCGATACAATGTTCGTCTCTCATCAACGGCCAACATCCATATATCCACCAATGTCCGCAATCTTGTCGTGTCCGGACAAACAGTTTTCGACAAGGCGGCCCATTACCCACGCCCACCGAACCCCGCGAATTTGTCCACGCGCTCCGATTCTAATCAGGCTGCCAGATGACCTTGCCTTCCTTTACCGTTTGCATCACCCGGATTGCGCGGATCTGGTCCAGCGGGGTGGTCAGCGGGTTGCGATCCAGCACCACGAAATCGCCCAGCAATCCCGCCTTGATCCGGCCCTTGCGGTTCTCTTCAAAGATTTGCCACGCCGGGCCGGTGGTAAGGGCCTGCAGGCCTTCATAGGCGGTAAGGCGCTGGTTCGCGCCGTAAACCACCCCGCCTTGCGAGGTGCGCGCCATCGATGACCACAGCAGCAGCATCGTATCGAGCGGCGTAACCGGATAGTCCGAATGGTTTGACGGGGTCAGACCAGCAGCCCGGGCCGCCTTGAACGGGCTGATGAAATCGACCGTCGCCTCGGGAAAATTGGTGCGGTGGACATCGCCAAAGAACCAAGTGTGGGCCGAGAAATAGGCCGGGCCAACCCCGATTCGCCGATAGGCTGGCAATTGATCGGGACGCTGGAACTGCGAATGGATCACGATTGGCCGGCGATTGTCGGCGGCTTTGATGCCCAGCGCGTCAAAGCCGTGGATCGCCATGTCGATCGCCGCATCGCCGTTGGCGTGGACGAACAGTTGCCAGCCGCGATCATTGACCAGGCGGGCCTTGGCGATGAAATCGGCCTCGCTCATGCTTGGTTCGCCGTGCCAGGGATGATGCCCGTCGGGCGCGCCGTTGGCATAGTCTTGGCTGAAGAAGGCCGTGCGCGCCTGAGGCGATCCATCAAGCACGAACTTGACGCCCTGCAGTTTGACGTGGCCATCATAGGTGCCGAATTTGAGATCGGGCCGCTCAAGCAATTTGTCTAGCCCGGTGTAAAACGGCAGCACGGCCAGGTCGATCACCATGCGTTGCCGGGCCGCCGGGCTGGTCAGAAAGGCAAGATCGGGAAGCTGGGTCGCGCCTTCCTGCGCGTGGGTATAGCCCGCGCGGGCATAACGCATCTGGGCCGCCCCCAGCATCGCTAGCCGCTGGGCATCGGTCGGCTGCGGCAATTTGGGCGCGACATATTTGATCATCGCCGTTTCGAACATCAGCCCGTTCAGCTTGCCGTCCGGCCCCTTGGGGATCAGGCCGCCAGCGGGCACCGGGCTGCTTTCGTCAACACCCACCGCAGCCAGCGCGGCGCTGTTCAGCAGCACCGCGTGCCCGGTGAAATGCACCAGCAACACCTTGTGATCGGGCAAAATCGAATCCAGTTCGGCCCGGGTCACATGGCGCTTTTCCGCAAGATTCAGATCGTTGTATTGCCAGGCGATCACCCAGTTGCCGGCTGGAATCTTGCGCGCATCCACCTCGCTTTTCAGCGTGGCCAGCAGCGATGGTACATCCTTCACCGCCGGGTTTGACAGGTCGATTCCCCCGGCCAGCTGCATCGCCATGGCGAAGTGGGAGTGCGCGTCAATAAATCCTGGCAACAGGGTGGCCTGGTGCAGATCGTGATCTTCGGCGCGCGGCCCCGCCACCCGGCGCGCTGCCTGTTCTGTCCCGGCGAAGATGATCTTGCCGCTGCGCACCACCACGGCCTGGACCGTTCGCGGTGCAGGGCCGTCCATGGTGATGATCGTGCCGCCATGCCACAGGCTGCTGGCGGGGGCCTGTGCGGCGGCGCGGCCGGGCACGCCAATCGCTGCAAAGGCAAGCGTTCCAAGGGCAAGCGCGACGATTTGACGCATTTCGGTTCCTCATCCCTGCCGGTTATGCGGGCAAGGGTTGCACACAAGGGGCCGCCTTTGCAACTTGCCGTTCCGCAGGCCCGCGCTTGCGCGCCTTCGCCCTTGCGAAAGCGCGCCAATCGCGCGAAGGCGCATCGCTATGATCGATGACGCACTGCTTTCCGCCGCACAGGTATCCAAGGCTTGGCCGTTTGAAGAGGCACGCAAGCTGCTGAAGCGCTATCCCGATGGCAAGCCCGGCGGCGAACCTGTGCTGTTTGAAACCGGCTATGGCCCATCCGGCCTGCCGCATATCGGCACCTTTCAGGAAGTGCTGCGCACCACGCTGGTCCGCCGCGCTTATGAGATCCTCACCGGCGGCGCGCCAACGCGGTTGGTAGCCTTCAGCGATGACATGGACGGGCTGCGCAAGGTGCCCGACAATATCGAGAACAAGGGCCTGCTGACCGCCTATCTCGGCCATCCGCTGACCCGCATTCCCGATCCGTTCGGCGAGTATGAAAGCTTTGCCCATCACAACAATGCGATGCTGCGCGACTTTCTTGACCGGTACGGCTTCGATTACGAATTCGTCTCGTCCAGCGAAATGTATGACGCGGGCCGGTTTGACGCGGCGCTGAAGGGCGTGCTGCGCCATTATCAGGCGATCATGGACATCATGCTGCCCACCCTGCGGGCCGAGCGAGCGGCGACCTATTCCCCCGTGCTGCCGATCTCTGAAAAGACCCATCAGGTCTTGCAGGTTCCGATCGAGGTGGTTGATGCAGAGGCCGGGATCATCCGTTTCGACGATCATGGTGACAGGGTTGAACAATCGATCCTGGGCGGCAAGTCCAAGCTGCAATGGAAGGTCGACTGGGCAATGCGCTGGGTCGCGCTGGGCGTCGATTACGAGATGTGCGGCAAGGATTTGACCGATTCGGTGCGCGAAAGCGGCAAGATTGCCCGCGCGTTGGGCGGACGCCCGCCCGAAGGCATGATCTATGAGCTGTTCCTTGACGAAAATGGCGAGAAGATTTCCAAGTCAAAGGGCAACGGCCTGACCATTGAACAATGGCTGACCTATGGCAGCGAGGAAAGCCTTGGCCTGTTCCTTTACCGCGAACCCAAGAGCGCCAAGAGCCTTCACGCCGGGATCATCCCCAAGACGGTCGATGAATACTGGCAGTTCCGGGAGAAGATTCCGGCGCAGCCGATCGAGCAGCAACTGGGCAACCCTGCCTGGCACCTGCTGCGCGCCAATGGCTATCACGGCGGCGATGGAGACAGTCTGGCGGTGACCTATGCCTTGCTGCTCAATCTGGTCGGCGTGCTGGGGGCGGGCGCAACGCGTGAGCAGGTCTGGTCTTATCTGGGCAACTATGTTCCCAATGCCGATCCTGCGGCTCACCCCGAACTCGACAAGCTGGTGACCACGGCGCTGGCCTACAACCGCGATTTCATCGCCCCGACGCTGCAACGCCGCAAACCGCAAGGCAGCGAGGCGGCAGCTCTGGCCGCGCTCGACACCATGCTGGCGGAACGGGAAAGCGGAGCGAGCGCAGAGGAACTGCAGAACCTGGTCTATGAAATCGGCAAGGATCCCGCTTTTGGTTTCGAACAGCTTCGTGACTGGTTCAAGGCGCTGTACGAAACCCTGCTCGGCTCCAGCCAAGGGCCACGCATGGGCAGCTTCATCGCGCTTTACGGCATTGATAATACGCGCAAACTGATTGCTGAGGCGCTGGCCTAGGGGGCACACCCGTTTGTCAGATGTCCGCGCGAATTGACGACGGAGTTGGCGCAGTCAAACCCTGCGCTCACCGACAGCCCATGCGCGGGCAATCTCGCGCACCAGCTCGCGGTCGTCGCGGATGCCATCAGCATCGTTGATTTCGCGCGATCGCAGAATGGCAGCGTGCGGTAGCGGATCGTGGAAGCGCAGGCCGCAATAGCCGGCGCGTGTCCAGACCACGGTTCCGAAGGCTTCCATGCCGTACCATTGCAACACCGCATCGCCGCGTCCCGGATTGGTCGTGCCATATTGGATCCGCGCGCCGGTGCGGCTAAGGTCAACAAGGATCGCCTTGATATCGTGATCAAGGGTGATCAGACGGCACCGCAAGCGCACGCGCAGGCGGCTTTGCTCCCTTCGTCCGCATTCGATCATCGTCGCAGCCCTTATTATCGGGCACACGGCGTAGCACCGGCATGGCTATCGTCCGGACAAAGGTGGAGTAGGGGATACTACCCAGTCTGCGCCCTTGCGATTCGGCGGATCAGCCATGCCCCCATTTGCGGGTGCGATACCATTTGGTGATGATGTATTTGGTGCCGCTGATCACCGGGGTTCCGGCGTGAAGGGTGAACTGGTTGAGCGAACCATCCACGGTGCCGTTGTTCCAGATCAGCAGCACGCCGCGTTGGGGCGGCACTGACATCGCCAGATTGAGGAAGGCGGTTTCGCCGCCTTCCTCCACATCGTTGAGGTAGATCATCGCTGTAAAGCTGCGCTGGCCGCCGCGCCGGGCCTCCTGCTTGTAATAGGGCGCCTTGGTCCAGAACCAGTCCATGTGTTCGCGAAATTCCTGGCCCGGCTCATAGCGCTGGCCCTGCATGGTTTCCCCCCATTCGTGGGGAATGCCCATCAAATCGTCGATCCGCCGCTCGATCATCTGGACGAATGTGTCGGCGGCATCGACATTGCCGGAATAGGATGTGCGCCACACCTCGTTGTAACCGTGGTCAAGAATTTGCGATGGTTCCGCGGTCCGGTCGATCATCGCCATCAGCCGCTCGCATTCGCCTGGCGTAACGAAATCGGCCGCGGCCCAGATCTCCGCCTGTTCGCAAGGCAGGCGCTGAATCGAGGGATCATGCGCCAGCCGTTCGCGCACCCGGTCCCCCACGGCCTTCATCGCCGCCTGATCAGGGTTGGGGCAGGGGGGATAGGATTTGAGCGGCTCGGTCATGGCCGGTCGGGCCTGTCAAGATCGGCCAGCGCACGGGCCAACGCCGCATCGCTGCCGTCGCTGGCGATATCTGCGGTTGCGAGCGTAGTGTCGGGCAGCACATCCTCGCGCGGGCGTCCGTCGATGTGCCACAGCTTTTCGTTGGCGAAACTCACGGTGATACAGGCCTTTGGCATTTCGTCCTGAATGATCGCGCCCAGCAATCGCCCCATCTGCGAACCGACTGTCCGCGCGTGTGCGGCTCCATCAAGGCCTGCGACGATGCCTTCGCCCATCGATCCTGTCCACCGTCCGGCCAGAATGACCGGTGCCTGGCGAAGCGGCAACCGCGGCTGGACATATTCCAGCCAGATTCGCGGCACCCCGGATTGAACCCGCTCGGCGGTCAGTTCATGGCGCTGATAGGGTGCGGGCACGGCAACGAAATGCCCCATCAGCGCCCGCGCGATGGTTGACGTGCCGCCGCTGGGCGTATCGCGCATATCAAGGATGATATGCCCGGTTCCGGGCGTGGAGGCGATAGCTGTATCGAAGGTGGCGATCAACCCGGTGTCGCCAAGCGAATTGTTGATGCGGATGACCGATACATCGTGCCCCTGTGCATCGCGCAGGCGTGACACGGTAAGGGGCTCTGCCGGACGGCGCACGGAGTTGTAACCAGCCGGAAGGGTCAGCCGCACAGTCTCGCGCCCGGCCCGGAAAACAACGGCGCGCGCGGTATCCAGCCTGCCGGCAGCAAGCGCGTTCACCGCATAGGTAATCTGATCGGTGCCGGGTTTGAGACCCAGCGCGGCAAAGCGATCACGCGCGGTTTGTCGCGGGTCCGCGCCGTCCAGCGAAAGCAGTTCCCAGCCGGGCCGCACACCCTTTTCGGCTGCGACGCTGCCCTGTTTGACGTCACTGACAACCAGCTTGCCCTTCCGTTCTTCCAGCCACAGGTCAGCCGCCGAGGGCACCCAGGCCATCGACGGTTTGCTGGTGGGGGAAACATGGACGTGGCTGTCCATGAACAGCAACAGCAAGGTTTCCAGCCGGTCCGCGAAGGTAAGCCGGTCAGGCGAGGCAAGCATCGCCGGGCCAGCCGCATCGAAGGCGGCCGGGGCATCAATCCGGTCCCAATAGGAATAGTTCGCGGCAAGCTCACCGCGCACCTCCTGCCAGGCAGCCGCCGCGTCGAACGGCCTTGCCGCGCATTCTGCGGGAGTTTCAGCCCGCGCGGGCGAACCGAATCCGGAGAGGCCTGATGCCAGGGGGATCATCAAGAGGAAGGCGGCATGGCGCATGGCTGAACATTTGCCACAGCCGTGCTCGCGCACAAGCCCTGCAAACGGGGCTTGCCGAAATGGCGCGGCTTTGCCAGACCATGCGCCATGAACACCAACGCCACTTCGGCCGCGCGCTATTCGCGCGGCGCTGTCATCCTGCACTGGCTCATCGCCCTGCTGATCGCCGTCAACTTCGGGCTGGCCTGGGCATCAGAGGATCAGCCCCGCCAGACGGCAATGCAGCTTATGGGCAATCACAAGGCGATTGGCATCCTGATCCTGCTGCTTACCCTGGTGCGGATCGGCTGGCGTCTTACGCATCGCCCGCCGCCGTTGGCGGATAATCTTTCCGCGTGGGAAGTGGCGCTGTCAAAGGTGACGCACGTGTTGCTGTATGTGTTGATGCTGGCAATTCCGGTGCTGGGCTGGATGACTCATTCGGCCTTCAGCGGCGGCCAGCCGGTTTCCATGTTTGGCCTGTTCAACTGGCCCGGCCTGCCAATGCAGCAGAGCAAGGATCTGGCGGAAAGTTATGGCGGCGGGCATGGCGCGCTGGCAACGGGTATGCTGTTCCTGCTGGCGCTGCACGTTGCCGGGGCGTTGAAGCACCGGATCATTGACCGGGATCGTAACGCCCTTGCGCGGATGTCTCTGCGCCGGAGCTGATCCGGTGGTCCGGACAGGCAAAAGGGCCTCTGCGGGTTCTGCCCCGCAAAGGCCCTTTTCTTTCGGTGTCAGTCCCGTCAACGCCTACCAGAAGAAACCGTAGATCGCGTCCACCACCTCGCCGTTATAGACGTTCACCAGTAGGGCATCGTCATAATACCGCACCCAGCGGTATGGCCCGTAAACGTCAGGCAGGCGGTACTGCCACGGGTCATTGATCCAGTAGTTCGATCCGAAGAACATCGTGTCCAGGAAGAAGCCGATGCTCAGCCGGCGGTACGAATAATCGCGATAGGGCGCATAGTAGGTGCCCCAGCGATAGACCGATGGATTGTACCGGCGATAGCTGCGCCAGTCATAACGATCATTGTCGCGCCAGCGGCGGTCCCAGTTGCGATAGGAATTGCCGCGGTACTGGTTGCCTGCCCATGACGGGTTGTTGCCGCGCCAGCGCTGATCGCGGTTCTGCTGGCCGCGCCACTGATCGTTGTAGCGTGACTGGTTGTTGTCGCGCCAGCGCTGATCGCGGTTCTGCTGACCGCGCCATTGATCGTTGTCACGCGCCTGGTTGTTGCCACGCCAGCGTTCGCCATCGCGATTTTGCCAGTCGGCACGGCGATCGCCCGTCCAGCCGTCCCGGCGATCACCATCGCGCGCTCCGCCTTGATTGCCGTTCCAGCGGGGCGTCGGTTGCGCCGCCGGGGCAGCAGGCTGGCCTTGCCAGTTGCCGCCAGAGCGCCCGCCCCAGCCGCGTGCCTGATCGCCATTGTTCTGCGGGTTGGCAGCGCGACCGGCCCAACTGGGCGTGGGGGCAGGTGCCTGTGTCTGAGCAGGGACTGCGGCGCGATTGCTCCAGCCGTTCCCGCCCTGATTGCCACCACCGCGATTGCCGCGTTCGGCAATCTGCTCGCCGCGCTCTCCGCCGCGCTGCCCCCAGGCCGGATTGCCCCCGCGACCATCAACCGGTTCAGCCAGGGCAACGCCGGGCAGCGCAACAACCGCTGTTGCAAGGGCCAGCACTGCGCGCCGGCTGGTGAGTGTTACGTTCCTGACGGCCATGGCCGCGTCTCCATCGCAATGCGCCGCACCATCGGCGGCGATCATGAAGATGGTCTATCCGAGTCGCGCTGTCGGCACGGTGAATGGTTTTGTAAGGTTTCCGTTCAGAAATATGAACGCCGATGGGGGTAGGGTGGGGGTTCCCGCCCTACCGCGTCAGCTTCTTGTACGCCAACCGGGTCGGGCGGTCCGCTGCATCGCCCAGGCGGCGGCGCTTGTCTTCTTCATAGGCGGCGAAGTTTCCTTCGAACCATTCGACGTGGCTGTCGCCCTCAAACGCCAGGATGTGAGTGGCGAGCCGGTCAAGGAAGAAACGGTCGTGGCTGATCACCACGGCGCAGCCGGCGAAGTTCTCGATCGCGTCTTCCAGCGCGGCCAGGGTTTCCACGTCAAGGTCGTTGGTCGGTTCGTCCAGCAGCAGCACGTTGCCGCCTTCCTTAAGCATCTTGGCCATATGGACGCGGTTGCGCTCACCGCCTGATAGTTTGCCGACGTTCTTCTGCTGGTCCGCGCCCTTGAAGTTGAACGCCCCGACATAGGCGCGGGTGCTCATCTCCTGCTTGTTGACGGTCATGTAATCATGCCCGCCGGATATTTCCTCCCAGACGTTGTGCTTGGGATCAAGATCATCGCGGCTCTGGTCAACATAGCCAAGGTGCACCGTGCTGCCGATTTCCACCGTGCCGGTATCGGGCTGTTCCTTGCCGGTAAGGATGCGGAACAGGGTGGACTTGCCGGCGCCGTTCGGCCCGATGATCCCGACGATGCCGCCGGGCGGCAGCATGAACGACAGATCCTCGAACAACAGCTTGTCGCCATAGGCCTTGGACACGTTCTTGATCTCGATCACCTTGCCGCCAAGCCGCTCTGGCACCTGGATGACGATCTGGGCCTTGCCGATCGGGCGGTTGTCCTGCGCGTTCTGCAATTCCTCAAACTTGCGGATGCGGGCCTTGCTCTTGGTCTGGCGCGCCGCCGGGGTCTGGCGGATCCATTCCAGTTCGCGCGACAGCGCTTTCTGCTTGCCGCTTTCCTCGCGCTCTTCCTGCTCAAGCCGCTTGGCCTTCTTTTCCAGATAGGTGGAATAGTTGCCTTCGTAAGGGAAGTATTTCCCGCGATCGAGTTCGAGGATCCAGCCTACCACGTTATCCAGGAAGTAGCGATCGTGCGTGATCATCAGCACCGCGCCGGCATATTCCTTCAGGTGGTTTTCCAGCCATTCGACCGATTCCGCGTCAAGGTGGTTGGTCGGTTCGTCCAGCAGCAGAATGTCCGGCTTCTGGATCAGCAGGCGGGTCAGGGCGATGCGGCGCTTTTCACCGCCGGAAAGGCTGTCCACCGGCCAGTCGCCCGGCGGGCAGCGCAGCGCTTCCATCGCGATTTCAAGCTGGTTGTCCAATGTCCAGCCGTCAACCGCGTCAATCTTTTCCTGCAGCGTGCCCATTTCTTCCATCAGCGCGTCAAAATCGGCGTCCGCTGGCGGATCGGCCATGATCATGCTGATTTCGTTGAACCGGTCGACCAGGTCGGCGGTTTCGCGCGCGCCGTCCTTGACGTTTTCCAGCACGGTCTTGGTTTTGTCGAGTTCCGGTTCCTGCGGAAGATAACCGACCGTGATGTTCTCGCCCGGCCAGGCCTCACCCGTAAAATCGGTGTCGATCCCGCCCATGATCTTCATCAGGGTTGATTTGCCCGCGCCGTTGGGGCCGACGATGCCAATCTTGGCACCCTGATAGAATTGCAGGTTGATGCTGCTGAGCACCGGCTTTTGCGCGCCGGGAAAAGTCTTGGTCATGTCCTTCATAACGAAGGCGTACTGCGCGGCCATGGCGGTCCTCTTTTGGGGTCTGCGGAAAAGGGAAATTGCCCGCGCCCTCTACAGGGGGCAAGGGCAGCGGGCAAGCGGCGAGGCAGGAGGACGGCCGGGACAGTATTTGTGATTGAAAACCGGACTATTTCCGGCCCCAGATACCAAGCCACCACTTGCTTGATGCCGGTTCATGCCCCTACGATGACTTTCGACACTACCGGAGACGAAAGATGAAGTGGCAGGGGGCGGCACCGTTGGTGATAGCATCGATTCTGGCTGCGGGGCCGGCCTGGGCCGGGGACAAGCCGCTGGTCGCGCCCGCACCGGCCTGGGTCACCCCCGCGCCGGACGTGCTGGGCAAGGATTCGCAGAAATCTGGCGTTTTCGTCCCCCTGTTTGACCAGCAGGTGCGGATCGACGGTGACACTGCGGAAACCTATGTCGACACTGCATACCTGATCGCCAGTGCAGAGGCTTTGAACCAGCGCGGCACCCTGACCTTTCCCTGGCAACCCGACCACGGCGATCTGACAGTCCACAAGGTTGAGATCATCCGCGGGGACGAGCGGATCAATGCGCTCGCCGGAGATCCCGGATTTACCGTGCTGCGGCGCGAAGCAGGGCTGGAGCGGCTTTCCGTCGATGGGGTGCTGACCGCGGTCAAACACGTTGAAGGCCTGCGGGTTGGCGACATCCTGCATTTCAGCGTCAGCATTTCCGAACGGGACAAGGTGCTGAAAGGCAATGCCCAGGCCGGTATGGTAGTGGTGCCCAAGCCGGTTCAGATCGGGTTTGGCCGTGCCCGTCTGATCTGGCCCGACAGCGAACGGGTAGCTGTCAAGGCGCTGATGCCGGGGATTGACGTTACGCCAAAGCCGCTTGCCGGGGGGATGGAAGAGATTTCGATTCCGCTGCCCGTGCCGACCCTGCCGGAAATGCCCAAGGCCATGCCGGTGCGTTTCACCCCGCTGCCGCTGCTGATCGCCTCGACCTTCAAATCGTGGGAAGACGTTTCAGCGGTGATGGCACCCTATTACACAACCAAGGGCGCGATCGCGGAGGGTTCAGATCTTGCGAGAGTGGTTGACGGCATCGCTGCGCGCACGGCCGATCCGGTTGAGCGGATCGCCGCCGCACTGCAGACCGTGCAGGAAGATGTGCGCTATCAATTGATCGCGCTTGGCACTGGCAATTACGTGCCCCAGGCCCCGGCGGATACCTGGCAAAAGCGCTTTGGCGATTGCAAGGCCAAGACGATGCTGCTGATCGCCATGCTTGACCGGATGGGGATCAAGGCAGAGCCGGTGCTGGCCAATTCCCAGCGCGGCGATGCGGTGACGCTGATGCCGCCGGCGGCCATGGCCTTTGACCATGTTTTTGTCCGGGCCGAGGTAAAGGGGGAATCGTTCTGGCTTGACGGCACCTCGCTTGGCGCGCGGCTGGCCGATGTGCGCGATGTGCCGCGCTTCGGCAAAGTGCTGCCGATCCGGCCGGGCGGGGCGGCGCTGCTCGACCTGCCGGTTCGGGCCAAGGCACGGTTCGGCACCGATGCCGAATTGACGCTGGACAATACCGCCGGGCCGCACCTGCCCGCGCCGTTCACGCTCAAGGTCAAGTACGCGGGCGCAACCGCCGCGCAGGTCCGGGTCAAGGAAGGGGCCAATTCGGCGGAGGAGCTCAAGACCTTTGCCGAAAAGCTGTCAAAGACCTGGGCGGATTCGACCACCATCGCCGTGCCGACGGCGGCTTATGATCCCACCGATGCAACCTGGACCGTGACGGTTGATGGCGTTGCCTATCCCACCTGGAACTACATCGACGGGCACTATGAAATGGGCTTCAAGCCGCTGATCAAGGTGGTGTTCGATCCTGATCGCAGCCGCTCGGCCTGGCGGCAGATTCCGGCATTGATCGACGATCCGTGGACGGCCCGGTCCCGCTATGAATTGAAACTGGTCGATGGCGGAAAGGGGGTGACGCTGGAGGGCGGCGATCCGGCGCATCTCAACCTGCCGGCAGTCACCTGGCAACGGACGATCGCCCTGCAGGGCGGATCGGTGGTGGAGGCTGTTGAGTCGCACGAATCCGGTCTGGAAGTTCCCCCCGCCGACATCGGTTCGACAAAGCGGACCATCGCCGAACTGATGGACCGCGAGGGGCGGATCAAACTTCCCGCAAGCTATCCGCAGCGCTGGGATGATGTTGCCCGCCGCCGCGCCGCGCCGGCGCTTGCCCGGGTCAAGGCGGTGTTCGACCAGCGCATTGCCGACAAGCCCGATGATGCCGTGCGGCTGGAAGATCGCGGCTGGCTGTCGGAACGGCTGCTTGACTGGAAAGCGGCCGAGGCGGACTATTCAAAGGCCATCGCGCTGGATGCGTCGCCTGATCGCTATGTCAAGCGGGCCAGGGCGCGCAGTACCCTGGGCGATCATGCCGGGGCGCTGAAGGATGCGCAGGCTGCCTATGACATCGATTCGAGCAACAAGGACGCCCGCGCCCAGCTTGCCGAGGAACTCGCCATTGCCGGCAAGGTTGATCAGGCGCTTGACCTGTTGGAGGGCAAGCCCGACCTTGCGACTGAAGACGGGCAGAACGCGGCGATGGAAAGCGTCGACGTGCTGGAACGCGGCGGACGTCACGATCAGGCGCTGACCATTCTTGATGCGGCCATAACCAAGCGGCCCAGCGTTGCCAGCCTGCGTAACGCGCGCTGCTGGTATCAGGGGCTGCGCAACCAGTCGCTCGACACCGCGCTGGCCGATTGCAACAAGGCAATCGAACTGGCGTCCGACCCGGCAGCCTATCTCGACAGCCGGGCGATGGTTCATTACCGCGCCGGCCGCCTGACCGAGGCGCTGTCCGATCTTGACGGGGCTCTTGCCATGTCACCGGAACTTGCCTCGTCGCACTTCATGAAGGGCGTGATCTTCGGCCAGCAGGGCAAGGGGGCGGATGCGCAGCGCGAACTGGCGGCGGCGCGCAAGCTCTACCCGGATATCGAGGCCTATCTTGGCGTGTTTGGAATCCGTCCGCACTGACGGGACACCGTCTGCCGTTCGTCGAAAAACCGCGCGGCGGACGGGGGGAGGATTGCCTTCGCCGGGCGGCGGCCTATGCCATGTATCCCATGAAGACCACTACGCTCATCTCCGCATTCGCCCTTTCGTCAATCGCCGCCGGTTCCGCTGCTGCCGCCCCGGCACCGGCACCGACACCTTCAGCGGCGTCAGGCGCGGCCTGGGACATCGTTGCTGACCTCACCACAGAGGTCGGCCCGCGCCTGGCCGGTTCTGACCGAGAGGCTGCGGCGCGCGATTGGGCGGTGGCGCGGCTGAAGGCCATGGGCTTTGCCAATGTTCGCACCGAACCCTTTACCATCCCCGGCTGGGTGCGCGGGGCCGAAACCGCCCGCTTGACCGCGCCTTATCCCCAGACACTGCACATCACCGCGCTGGGCAATTCGGTGCCCACGCCGGCGGGCGGGCTGACGGCCGAACTGGTCTATTTCCCCACTCTCGATGCGTTGAAGGCCGCGCCGGATGGATCGCTGAAGGGCAAGATCGCCTTTGTCGATCATGCCATGCGCGCCAATCAGGATGGCTCAGGCTATGGCCCCTATGGCCAGGTCCGGCGGCAGGGGCCGGCGATCGCCTCGCAAAAGGGTGCGGCGGCAATCGTGATCCGCTCGGTCGGCACGGACAGCAATCGCGATCCGCATACCGGGGGCACCACTTTTCCGGCGGGAACCCCGGCTATTCCGGCCGGTGCGGTTTCCGCGCCCGACGCCGGGCTGATCGCGCGGATCGCCGCCGGCGGAAAACCGATGGCGCTGAACCTTGTGCTGGAGGGGCATCCCCAAAACGATATGCCTTCGGGCAATGTCATTGCCGATCTGCCGGGACGCAATCCGGCGCTGCCGCCGATCCTGCTCGGCTGTCATCTCGATTCGTGGGATCTTGGCACCGGGGCGGTCGATGACGGCGCGGGCTGCGCGATCATCACCGCCGCGGCCCTGCGCGCGCAGGCGGGAGGAAGACCGCTGCGCACCATTCGCGTGCTGTGGGCGGGCAGCGAGGAACTGGGCGGCTTCGGCGGCGCGGCCTATGCCAAGGCTCACGCGGCAGAGCCTCATGCGCTGGCCATGGAAAGCGATTTCGGTGCTGACCGGGTGTGGCGGCTGCGCACGACCATGGCCGATGCCAACAAGCCACTGGCTGACCGCCTTGCCGCCGCGCTCGGACCGATGGGAATAGTGCGGAGCGGTGACAGGGCGAACGGAGGAACCGACGTAGAACCGATCATCGCGGCACAGAAGCTGGCGGTGATCGACCTTGAACAGGACGGCACCCGCTATTTCGATCTGCATCACACGCCTGACGATACCCTGGACAAGATCGATCCGGCCCAGCTTGAACAAAAGGTCGCGGCCTGGACTGCGGTGCTGAAAATCGTCGCCAACGAACCAGGAGCGATCACCGGGGGAAACTGATCGCGATGAGTGTGAGAGAGGGGCATCACCCAGGTGATTATGGCTGCCACTTGATCCCGTTGGAGACGCATCGGCCGCCCAACGCGCTCGTCAACAGCCAGGCCAGCCCATTTAAGCTCCATCGTGATGCGAGGACGACGGTGGCTGCCCGGTTCGGGCTGTATTGTTCCCGGATGTGGGTCTGTGAACCGCCCTGGTCGAATGGTGACTGATGCAGATCGGTTTCCATTTGCGTGATGGTATTTCCCGATCAAATTTTCTAATCAAAAGTCAATCAGTCGCGGCCCGGACGTTTAAGTTCAGTGCCCGTCAAGCCAGGGATAGGAACATACGGATGAACGGGGCAGAGGCATTCATCGAAACGCTCGCCGATTGCGGGGTGGACACCTGTTTTGCCAATCCCGGCACGTCGGAAATGCAGCTGGTTGCGGCTGTTGACCGCTCGCCGCGGATGCGTGCTGTGCTCGGCCTGTTTGAAGGCGTGGTGACCGGCGCGGCCGATGGTTATGGCCGCATGGCGGACAAGCCGGCGATCACCCTGCTGCATCTGGGGCCGGGGTTGGGCAATGGCCTGGCGAACCTGCACAACGCTCGCCGCGCCGGATCGCCTGTTATCAACATGGTCGGCGATCACGCTACCTATCATCGCCACTATGACGCCCCGCTGACTTCGGACGTAACCGGCGTGGCCGCGCCGATGTCTGACTCGGTGCGGATTTCCCGTTCGGAACGCGATCTGGCTCAGGCCGGGGCCGAGGCCTTTTCCGTCGCCCAGTCCTATCCCGGCAAGATCGCCACGGTGATCGTCCCCGCCGATCACGCCTGGAGCGAAGGTGCCTGCGTGGTCGCGCCCTTGCCCGTCGCCCCCGCCGCGCGGGCCCCGCAAGAGGCGATCGATACCGCCGCTGCTGCGCTGCGCGATGGTGAAGGCCCCAAGGTGCTGTTTCTGGGTGGCCGCGCACTGCGCGAAGATGCGCTGCGCCAGGCCGGTCGCGTTGCCGCGGCAACCGGGGCGCGGTTGATCTGTGAGACTTTCGCCGCCCGCCACCAGCGCGGCGTTGGCCGGGTCACGGTGGAGCGGCTGCCCTATTTCGGCGAACAGGCAGAGGCCTGTCTGGCCGAGTTCAAGACGATGGTATTTGTCGGCTGCGAGCCGCCGGTTTCGTTCTTCGCCTATCCCGGCAAGCCCAGCTGGCTCTCCCCGCCGGGGGCCAGGATCGTGCGGCTCGCCTCAATGCGTGAGGATGCGCGGGCCGCGCTGGAAGGATTGGCAACCGCGCTCAATGCCCCGGCGCAGCCCGCGCTGGTGCAGGAATCGGCTATAGTCGAGGCGGCACCGGGCAAGCTTAACAGCGGCAATCTTGGCGCGATCTTCGCCGAACTGCTGCCCGAAGGGGCGATCGTTGCGGATGAGGGCGCAACCCAGGGCGGTGCAGCCTATGGGATGAGCGTTGGTTCAAAACCGCACGACTGGCTGCAACTGACCGGCGGATCGATCGGATCGGGCCTTCCGCTCGCGGTTGGCGCGGCGGTGGCCTGCCCGGATCGCAAGGTGATCGCACTGCACGGCGATGGCGGGGCGATGTACACGAATCAGGCGCTGTGGACCATGGCGCGCGAGCGACTGGATGTGACCACGATCATTCTCAACAACGGTTCCTACGCCATCCTCAACATCGAACTGGCGCGGGTCGGGGCGCAGAACCCCGGGCCAAAGGCGCTGTCGATGCTCAGCCTGCGCGATCCGGCGATCAACTGGACGCAGATGGGCGAAGCGATGGGCGTGCCTTCTGTCCGGGTCGAAACGGCCGAAGAATTCCGTGCTGCCCTGACCGATGCCCTGGCCCAAAAAGGGCCCCGATTGATTGAGGCGATGCTGTAACATGGGCAATTCGCTCAACCTGCTTCCGGCCTCCTACGCTGATTTCCGTCGCGAGGCGGAGAAGCGCCTGCCGCGCTTCCTGTTCGACTATATCGACGGCGGCTCGGGGGCCGAAGTGACCCTGCACCGCAATACCGCTGACTGGGAGGCGATCCAGCTCACCCAGAAGGTGTTGTGTGATGTCTCGAAGATGGACTGCTCGGTGGATCTGTTTGGCGAGAAGCTGGCGATGCCGCTGTTGCTCGCCCCGGTCGGTATGGGCGGCATGAATGCCCGCCGGGGTGAAGTGCAGGCAAAACGCGCTGCCGACAGCGCGGGGATTCAGATGTGTCTTTCGACCATGGCTGTCTGCTCGATCGAGGAAGTCGCGCAGGTGTCGGAAAAGCCGTTCTGGTTCCAGCTTTATATGCTGAAGGACCGCGGCGTGGTTTCCGATATCCTCGCCCGTGCCTGGGATCAGGGCGTGCGAACCCTTGCTTTCACTATCGATCTTGCCGTGCTTGGCACCCGTTACCGCGATATTCGCAACGGTATGGTTGGCGGGGTTGGCACCTGGGGCAAGCTACGCTCCGGCCCGGTCGACTATGCCCTGCATCCGCGCTGGGCCTATGACGTCGGGTTGATGGGCAAACCGCACGGGCTGGGCACCATCGCAAAGTATCTTGATACCAAAGCGGGCAACATCGCCAATTTCATGGTCTGGACAACCGGACAGTTCGATTCTTCGGTGACGTGGAAGGACATTGAATGGTTGCGCGGGATATGGAAGGGCAATCTTGTCCTCAAGGGCGTGCTGGATGTCGACGATGCCAGACAGGCCGTGGCGATTGGTGCGGACGGCATGATCATCAGCAATCACGGTGGACGCCAGCTTGATGGCGTCGCCTCGGGCGCGGTAATGCTGCCGCGGATCGCCGACGCGGTGGGTGATCAGACTACGCTGCTGGTCGATGGCGGCATCCGCACCGGACAGGATCTGGTCCGGGCGCTGGCGCTCGGGGCAAAAGCCGCGATGATCGGCCGCCCCTGGGTTCTGGCCCTGGGTTCCGGCGGCGGGGCGGCGTTGTCGCGCTATCTTGGCCTGGTGAAGCACGACATGAAGGCCGCGCTCGGCCTTTCCGGCGCGATCAACGCCCGCGACGTGAACCGGGGGATAATTCTGGACGGTTAGGGGTTTGCTGAGTCCTCCGCCCCGGCTCAGCCCAGCACCTTGCCGGGGTTGAGCAGGTTCTTCGGGTCCATCGCCGTCTTGAGCGTGCGCATCAGTGCGATTTCCTCAGGCGAACGGGTGATCTTCAGCCACTCACGCTTGTCGAGGCCGATGCCATGTTCGGCCGAGATTGAACCGCGATGCGGGATCAGGCCGGTATAGACCATCTCCTCGATCCGGTGCTTGTTCTCCGGCGTGAACGGATCTGCGCCCAGCATCAGGTGCAGGTTGCCATCGCCGATGTGGCCGAACACCACGATCCGCACACTGTCGCCAAAGGCGGCACGGGCATCGGCTTCCAGCTTGGTGACATAGCCATCCATCGCCACGATCGGCAGGCTGATGTCGAGATTGACCGCGGGCATCATGGCCAGCGCCAGCGTCTTGACGTCATCGCGGATCGCCCAGATCTGCTCGGCCTGGGCCTTGCTTGATGCGATCACCGCATCGACCGCAAATTCCTGCTCCAGTGCCTCGCCCAGCACGGTTTCGAACAGTTCGGCGTCACGGTCCTGATCGGTCCCGCTCGCTTCAAGGATCACGTAAAAGGCATGGCCGCCGGGCAGCGGCGGGTTGTGGTTGCCCGATCCGACCGCGATCCGGTCATAGAAGCTGGCCCACATCACCTCGAAAGAGGTGAGCATTGCCCCCAACCGCTTGCCGGCGTGGACGAACAGCGCCTGGACCGCGTCAAAGCTTTCAAGCGCCAGCAGCGCGGTGTTGGTGGAAAGCGGCGCGCTCTGCAATTTCAGCACAGCGCGGGTGACGATCCCCAGCGTGCCTTCGGTGCCGATGAACAACTGCTTGAGGTCATAAGCGGCGTTGTTCTTGAGCAGAGTGTTCATGGCGGAAATCACCGTGCCATCGGCCAGCACCGCCTCAACCCCCAGCACGCTGTCGCGCATCATGCCGTAACGGATCACCGAATTGCCCCCGGCATTGGTGGAAATGCCGCCGCCGATGGTGGCCGTGCCGCGCGCGCCCCAATCGACCGCGAATTTGAGGCCGGCCTCCGCAGCCGCGTCCTGCGCGGTCTGGACCGGGCAGCCGGCCTCAACCGTCATGGTCCGCCCGATCGGGTCAATCGCCTCCACGGCGCGCATCCGCTCAAGCGAAATCTGGATGTCATCGGGTTGGCAAACCGTGCCGCGCACCAGCCCGGTATAGCCCCCGGCCGGCACCACCACTTGCCCCGCCGCGTGGCACAGCTTCATCACCGCAGACAGCTCGGCGGTGGTGGCGGGACGGACGATTGCCTTGGCCTGGACGTGCGCAGTGCCCATGAAATCGGCCACACGCCCGGAAACGTCCTCTCCAGTAAGCAGACCTTGCGGGCCGACGATCGCTGCAATCCGGTCAAGCAATTCGCTCATTTCGCATACTCCCAAGGCTTTGCCCGACCATAGCAAATTCAGCGTCTGGAAATAGATTTTGCAGGGGAAAGGCTGCCGCGCCATATCAATTTCATCAGGCGATGCACGGCGATGATGTGTGAATGCGCACATTCCAAATTGATTCCTTGCCCCCGCACCGCCACGCGCAATCAAGCCGCGCTAATCGGAAAAGCATAGCACTTGCCGGCACCAGGCCGCCGTGCATCCGTTTTGCCGCGTGTGATCGCGACAAATTGGGAGAGGCTGCATGAGAAAAATCATGGCCTTGGCGCAGGGATCGCCTATGCCGGTGTCATGGAAAGATCGGCTGGCATCATGATCCGGGTCGGAGCCATGGAAGGCTACCGCAATCTGGTGTTCGAACTGGGCTGTGATCCGGCTCCGATGCTGCTTGCCGCCGGGATTGATCCTGCGCTGCTTGATCAGCCGGACCGGCTGATCACTACCGTCCGCTATCGCCAGGCGCTTAATATCGCAGCGCGGGAAACCGGGGTTGAACGGTTCGGCCTGATCCTGTCGCAGCGCCAGACTTTTGAGAAATTCGGTGCGGTTGGCTATCTGGCCCGGCACGCGCCCAGCCTGGCGGTTTCGATCGACAGCCTGATCCGGTTTTTGAAAACGCATGACGCCGGATCGATGAACGCGATCGAGGTTGTCGACGATATCGCGCTGTGGTCTCATAATCTTGCGGGGGTCACCTATGAATCGGCGGTCCAGCAGACCGAACTGGCGGTCGGCCTTGGCTGCCGCTTCGTAAGGTCGGCCTTGGCCGAGGACTGGCGGCCAGACCGGGTGCTGTTCGAGCACGCTCCACCCGCAAATGTCGAAATCTTCGGGCGGATATTCCGCTGCCCGGTGCTGTTCGATCAACCATTGACCGCCATGGAATTTCCCGCTGCCGACCTGCGCCGGCCGCTGCGATCAACCGATGCAGGGCTGTTCGAAATCCTTGAACGCCATGTGGCGCAGATCAGTTCGCAGATCACAGACGATTTGCCGTCGCGGGTGAAAACGCACATGCAGCGCACCATTGAGGATGGCCCGATCCGGCTTGATGTCATGGCCGGGTAGCTTGGGCTGTCGCGGCATTTGCTGCAAAGCCAGCTGCGCGCAAAAGGCACCAGTTTCCAGACGCTGCTTGATGATGTGCGCTTTGAACTGGCGCGGCGTTACCTGCGTGAAACGCGGCTGCCAATCGCTGAGATTTCCGCGATTCTTGGCTATGCCGAGCCTGCTGTGTTCACCCGCGCCTTTTCGCGCCGCTCTGGCCAGACGCCCCGGCGCTGGCGGCAAGGGCAGGCGATGGGTTAGACAACGCGGTCGCGCGGTTCGCCCGTTTCGAGGAAGGCAATGACATTGCCGATCGCGCGCGCCGCCATATCAGCGCGGCAAGGCCCGGTAGCAGAGCCGATGTGCGGGGCCAGCACCACCTGATCCATCGTCAGCAGGTGCGGGTCGACTTGGGGTTCGTGTTCAAACACGTCCAGGCCCGCCGCGCCGATTGTGCCGGCTTCAAGCGCGGTTACCAGCGCCGCCTCGTCGATCAGCGGACCGCGCCCGGTGTTGACCAGCACCGCGCCAGGTTTGAAACGGCCCAGCAGGTCGGCACCAAACAGATGCCGGGTCTGCGAGGTGAGGGGCAGATGGATCGAGACGATGTCGCTGCCCGCGACCAGTTCGCCAAGGTCTGGCACGTGCGCTGCGCCAAGCGATGCGCCTTCGTCCTTGGGGCTACGCGCCCAGTAGCTGACCTTCATTGAAAAGCCCGCTGCGCGCCGCGCCACGGCCTGGCCGATCGCACCGAAGCCGACGATCCCCAGCCGTGCGCCGTGGACTCGCTGGCCCAGCGGAAAGGCGGCGCGCGCGGTCCACTGACCGGCGCGGACATAACGATCGGCCGCCGCAATCCGGCGCGTCGCGGCCAGGATCAGCGCGAAGGCCAGGTCTGCGGTATCCTCGGTCACTACCGGCGTATTGGACACCCTGATCCCGCGCGCGGCGGCGGCATCAAGGTCTATGTTGTCGGTGCCAACCCCGAAATTGGCGATCAGGCCGACCGATTTGGGCAGCGCGGCGATGGTGGCGGCGCCAACCGGATCGGTTCCGGTGGCGATCAGCACTTCGGCATCGGCTGCACCCTCGCTCAGCGGCACAATGCGGATGTCCTCGCCCCGCGCCTTTAGGGGGGGCAGCGGCAGGGACCGCACGGTCAGAACGGTGATGGTCATGGTCGCGTGTTCCCTTCAGATGATCCGCACCCCGCCCATGTCGGCGCTTGCCGCGAAGGCGGCATAGGCGCGCAGGGCCTTGGAAACGGGACGTTCGCGGACCTGGGCCGGTTGATAGGGCTTGTCGGATGCTTCCAATGCCTGACGCCGCGCCGCAAGCGTTTCGGCATCGACCATGACATTGATCGTGCGGGCGGGAATATCGATTTCGATCGTATCGCCTTCTTCCACCAACGCCAACGCGCCGCCCGCCGCCGCTTCTGGCGAGATGTGGCCCACGGACAAGCCACTGGTCGCGCCGGAGAACCTGCCATCGGTGATCAGCGCGCAGGTATCCGCATAGCCCAGGGCCTTCATCATCGTCGTCGACTTGAGCATTTCCTGCATACCCGGGCCGCCCTTGGGGCCTTCATAGCGGATCACCACCACGTCTCCAGCTTTGATCTGCCGGGTGCCGATCGCCTCGACAGCCTCGCCCTGGTCTTCAAAAATGCGGGCGCGACCGGAAAAGCGCAGCATATGCTCCTTGACCGACCCGGTCTTCACGATGCAGCCGCGTTCGGCGATGTTGCCGTGGAGCACGGCCAGCCCACCCTCTTGCGAATGGGCATGGTCAATGTCGCGCAGGCATCCCGTGGCCCGATTGGTGTCCAGCTCTCCGCGGGTGGTGTGAGACATTGATTTGGCGCCCAAAATGCCGGACGCATCGGCGCTGTAGAATTTCAGCACCTCTGGATCGGATGTGCGCAGCACGTCCCACTTTTGCAGAACATCGGCAAGGGTTTTGCCCGGCATGGCAAGATGCCCCGCGCTGGTGTCGATCAACCCGGCGCGCTCAAGCTCGCCCAGAATGCCTATCACCCCGCCGGCCTTGTGAACGTCTTCCATGAAATAGTCCGAACCGCTTGGTGCAACCTTGCACAGGAAGGGCACGCGGCGCGACAGCGCATCGATGTCAGCCATGGTGAAATCGACCCCGGCCTCTGCGGCGAGCGCGAGCAGGTGAAGGATCGTGTTGGTCGATCCGCCCATTGCGATGTCCATGGTCATCGCATTGGTGAAGGCGGCACGGTTGGCGACCGCGCGCGGCAGGATCGTTTCGTCACCTTCTTGATAATGCTGCCGCGCCAGCGCGACGATCGCCTTCGCGGCATTTTCATAAAGCGTGCGCCGCTCTGCGTGAGTGGCGATCAGCGAGCCGTTGCCGGGCAGGGCCAAGCCCAGCGCCTCGGCCAGGCAGTTCATCGAATTGGCGGTGAACATGCCGCTGCACGA
>JAFEEX010000074.1 GCA_018240895.1 Pseudomonadota bacterium
CCAGAAAACCGGGACCACCTCAGAGTGCATCCACATCACTTTGTATCGTGGCTTTTTCGTTTGCTCCCAAGGCAATCGTAATGGGGAGGTCATTCTGGACCAGATGGTCAATCGATGCCTTTAGTCCGCCAAGGCCATTTAAGGTGAAGTAGCCAGATTTAATTCTGAGGTGAGCCTGCTCGTTCGGTGTCTCTAAGTTTAGCCAGTATGCGAGGGCATTGCTGTTAAGGCGGACTGTGCTGTCGAGGTATTCCAACGCGTTGCCCTCATCGCTGACACATTTTCGCGAAGGGTCGTACTTCGTAGAGGGGGTGGAAGACAAGTGTTCTAAATGCGACTTTGCGAACTGATGTGCGCATGGAGAAGCCGGCAAGGAAGCTGCTGCTGTGCAACGTACATGATCGAATGGAGAGCTTCAGCGAGGAGGCTGCTGCAACGCCATCGCTGCGACGTGGAGCGTATCGGTGATGATTCTGCTCTTGCGCTTACGATAGGCTTTTGGGGAGGCTTGCACAGCAAAACGGGCGACTTTCGTCGCCCGTATAACTTGCTGATTTCACAGTAAAATCGTTGGTCGGGACGAGAGGATTCGAACCTCCGACCCCCACACCCCCAGGTTCCTAATTTGACTTAGTAGATAATGTCTTTAAAGTTATGTAAAGACGATAAAAGATGAGAAATTTCGGCGCTATTTCGACAAGGCCAGGCTTGCGTTGGTGGTAAATTTGTTCTATATGTGTTCCACAGCGTTCCGCTAGTTTGCACCACCAGTGCACCACCAGAATCTGGGCGAAAGTTCGAAGGTAGGGTTTGAAATGCGCGTCAATCTCACCCGGGACTTCATTAAGAAGATCCCAATCCCGGATCGGCCAGTGGATTACCGAGACACTCGTCTCAAGGGCCTGATTTTGCGGATCACGCCGACTGGCGTCAAGTCTTGGTATTGCGAATACGCTCGCGCGAAGAGAGTCTGGTTAGGCAGGGTAGATGCGGTCTCATACTCTGAAGCGTTTGAGGCAGCGCAGAAAATTCTTTCTGAGTATTATCGAGGTATCGATCCGATCGAGGCGCGCAAGCCTGCCGCTGAAGTCCCTACCTTGAATGACTTCTTGGACGGAGATTATGGGACATGGGCTCGCGCCAATCAGCGGGCGCATGAGCAAAATCTTGATCGGCTGAAGACCGCGTTCAAATCCCTGCTCCCAAAGAAATTGGACCAGATCTCAGCACTGGACGTCGAGCGTTGGCGCGGGAAGCAAGTGGATCGCGGACTCAGCCATCAAACGCTAAATCGCGATGTTTCCTCGATCAAAGCTTGCTTTAACCGAGCTGTCGACTGGGAAATATTGGAGAAAAATGCGCTCGCTAAGGTGAAGAAGGTTAGGACTGACGATCGCATCAAAGTGCGGTTCCTTTCGACGGAGGAGGAGGAGCGGTTGCGCGCGGCGCTCGATCTGCGTGAAGAACGCCGAAGGAGGGAAAGAGCCTCCGCTAACGCTTGGCGGATTGCACGGCGTAAACAGCCGCTACCCGACATGCATGACCTGCGCTTCACGGATCACTTGAAACCACTGATTTTGCTCTCGCTAAACACGGGCGCCAGGCGAGGAGAGCTGTTCGATCTAGCTTGGGAAAATGTTGATCTCGATCGACGCGTGATGACGGTGAGCGGCATGAACGCGAAATCCAAACGAACAAGGCATATTCCCCTTAATCGTGAGGCAACTTGGGTGCTGACCGGCTGGAAAGAGCAGACTGGTGCCTCAAGCGGACTTGTATTCTTAAACGAAGATGGACAGCGCTTCGATCGCGCTAACACCTCGTGGCGAGGTTTGTTGAAGCAAGCTGAGATCCCAAACTTCCGCTGGCACGACATGCGTCACCATTTTGCCTCGAGGCTGGTGATGGGCGGGGTAGACCTCAACACAGTGCGAGAGCTGTTAGGGCACAGCGACTATGAAATGACGCTCCGCTATGCGCACTTAGCGCCTGAGCATAAGCTGAGGGCAGTTGAAATTTTGGACACGCTAAGACCTGATCCTGTCACCTGAAATAACGGTACCAAAAACCGTGTACCTGCTTTGTCCTCATTTACCCAAGCAACCAGGGCCGCAGAAATCTGCGGATTTCCTGAGCATAGTTAGGCTCCTCGTAAACTCAAGCAAAAATCATGGCACAAATCGTGGCACAAATCGCAGCATTTAGATCGACGCCGAGCAACTCGGGATGAGGCCCTTGCATTGTGGCAAGGTGAATTCGTACGCGATGGGAGGTTACTTCAAATCAGTGCCAGATCGCTCCCGACCAGTTGGAGGTGATCTATAGACTCCTGTGAGTCGTAGAGCGCATCGCGGAAATTGATCAATTAGACCTTGTTTTGCCTGGGCGAGTTGACGTGATGGGGTGGACGCCCCTGCACCGAGTTGGGTGTGTAAGATGCGGCTGTCGAAGCCACGCCTAGAGGAGTCGTCCATATCCAAGGAGATTGTCGTTGTCGGCCTCGATCTGCCCAAGAACGTGTTCGAGGTCCACGCCATCGATGCGCAAGGTTAGCCTTTCGTCCGTCGCCAGATTCGCCGTGCGGAGGTGCTGAAGTTCTTTGCCAAGTTGCCCCCGTGCCTTGTCGGCATGGAGGCTTGTGCCTCTGCTCACTATTGAGCCGCGAGCTCGGTGCACTCGGCCATCAGGTGCGGTTGATGCCTGAAGCCGTACATGAAGCGAGGCAATACTGATGCAGCGGACATGGAGGCGATCTGCGAAGCAGTGACCAGACCAGTCATGCGCTTCGTCGCCGTGAAGTCGAAAGAGCATCAAGCTGCGCTCACGCTGCACAAGAACCGCGATCTGCTGGTCCGGCTACGAACCATGCTGATCAACGCATTGCGCGCGCACCTTGGGGAGTACGGGATCGTGAAGGCTCAAGGCCCTGCCGGCGTCAACTCGCTGCTGGCGCTGGTCATTGAAGCACAAGATGCCGTGCCGGTGAATGCACGATCCGGCCCTGCGGAGCATCGTGGCTCAGTTCCATGCGTTGGTGCGCGAGATCGAGCACCTCGTGAAGCAGATCCTCGACTGGCATCGCCACGACGAGGTCAGCCAGCGGCTTGCCACCGTTCCTGGCATCGGGCCAATCACGGCATCAGCCATTGCGGCGACACTACCCGATGCCTCGGTCTTCCGATCAGGCCGCCAGTTCGCGGCCTGGTTGGGTCTGACACCACGACCGCACAGTTCAGGCGGCAAGGAATGACTAGACTGCATCACCAAACAGGGTGAAGGATACCTTCGGTGCCTCCTTGTCGTCGGCGCCACGACCGTGCTGCGCATGACACGCAAGGATCACGCGAAGCAGCCATGGCTAGCCAGACTGCTGACAACCAAACCGGCCAAGATCGCGAACGTGGCGCTGGCCAACAAGACCGTCAGGATTGCATGGGCCATCATGAGCCGAGGAGAGGTATATCGATCGGTCGAAAACCACTCTAAACGAAAGAATCCAAATTCAAATGCACTACCACGCGAATCATCGACGCAGTACGCATTGGTCTACCCTGTAAGTATTACTAAAGCTACCTTGCTGTCATTCCTCCATCAACAACTAGTTCGCTTCCTGTGATAAAAGCTGCTTTGTCTGATGCAAGAAACACGACTGCATCAGCAATGTCTTTCGGCACCCCAAGACGGCCAAGAGGGTGACCTGCACCAATCAGAGTTCTTGCTTCGTTATATCCGATTCCACGCGCGGCGGCCATGTCATCCACTAGTGTACGGCCCATGTCCGTGTCTATTACTCCTGGGTGCACAGAGTTAACCCTGATGTACGAAGAGGCCAACTCCATCGCGCAGCCTTTGGTGAAGATCCGAACTGCACCCTTTGTCGAATTGTAGCAGGTCGCATTGGCTGCTCCGTTAATCCCGGCGACGGAAGACAGGTTTACAATGGCGCTGCCACCAGGCCACATCCGAGAGCGCTCGGACAGCAGCGGAATCGTCGCTCGCGTTCCCAAGAACACCCCCTCAACGTTGACGGCATGGAGCTTCCGCCAATCGGCGAGTGTGGTCTCGAGAATCGACTTGCGAAGCCAGAGACCAGCATTGTTCACGAGAATGTCGAGGCCACCGACAAGCGCAGGCAGACGCGCGACCAAATCTGCCCATGCCGTTTCATCGGTGACATCCAACGCCAGACCAACTCCATCGATCTCGTTGGCCAATTCGATCGGAGCATCGACATCTGTGGCAACAACTCTTGCTCCCGCAGCCGCAAGCGCTCGAGCCGTTGCTGCTCCAAGCCCCCGCCCCGCTCCGGTGACAAGCGCGATTCTTCCTTCAAGATCCAGCATTATTCCATCGCCACTTTCATCTGTTCAGAAAATTACCACTGATCTTGCAAGCTGCCCGGTCTTCATCTCATCGAACCCCTCGTTGATTTCCTCGAGTTTGATCCGTCGCGAGATCAGTTCATCAAGCTTCAGTTTGCCCGAAAGATAGAAATCGACGAGCCGCGGCATGTCGACGGGAAATCTGTTGGATCCCATGATCGAGCCCTGAATCTTCTTTTCTCCCAGAAATGCAGCGCCCATCAGATTGACGGTCTGCCCAGGGGGAATCATCCCGACCACAGTCGCAGTTCCACCTCGCGCTACCATGTTGAAGGCCTGCTCCGCGGTTTTCGCCAAGCCAATGGCCTCGAATGCGTGGTGTACGCCTCCGCTCGTCAATTGCAGGACCTTCGCAACCGCGTCACCGTCAGAAGCATCGACGAAATCAGTAGCACCAAAGCTCATGGCCAGGTTGCTTTTCGATGAAACCATATCGACCGCAATAATCCGTGAAGCGCCAACTATCGCGGCTGCATTGATGATTGAAAGGCCGACGCCCCCGCAACCGATCACGGCAACCGTTTCGCCCGCTCTCACATTTGCCGTATGCGATACCGCACCGAAGCCGGTCATCACCGAACATCCGATGAGCGCAGCACGATCGAGGGGCATATCCTTTCGGATCGCCACCAGTGCATGTTCATGCACAAGCATCTGCTCCGCAAACGACGAGAGGTTGAGAAACTGCGGAAGAGGCCTGCTGTCCTGAGTCAACCGCGGTTCTTCATCGGCACCGCGCTTGGTCTCTGGCGATTGGCAGCGGCTCATGTGACCGGTCAGGCAGTGTTCGCAATGGCCACAAAAGGCCGACAGGCAAGTGATCACGTGATCGCCCGGCTTGACTGTGCGGACTTCCGAACCCACCGCTTCCACGACTCCGGCGCTTTCGTGACCCAGAACCGCGGGAAGTGGAAAAGGATAAGAGCCCTCGATGAAATGAAGGTCGGAATGGCACAATCCCGCCGCCGCAGTTCGTATCAGGACCTCGTGCGCCCCAGGCTTCGAAATCTGGACATCCTCGATTTGAAGTGGTTTGCGAACTTCGCGAAGCACCGCAGCTTTCATGTTAGTCTCTCCATCGATAGATTAACTTCACGGAAATTGACACCAAAACAATTGGCCGATCTTCAAGCACAACCTACGCCGACAATCAAGCGCCGCCCGACAACGCCTTGGCCACCGAGCTGGCAACATGCGCTGCGGCTACTTCGACCCTTGCCGAGATAGCCGGCATGACGAAGAAATCATGAATCAGATCGGGAAAGTCCACGTAGTTGCTCTGCAAGCCCTGCCGTATGCGCAGTTCGTGCAGGAACCGTCCCTCGTCGCGAAGCGGGTCAAAGCCGGCTGTTACGATCATCTGCGGCGTCGCAGTCGGGCGACGGGCGATCTTGAGGCGATCGCATTCCGCACGGCCATCGACTCTTAGGCATTTGTCAAACCAGGCGAACCCCGCCTTGCTCAGCACTAGCCCGTCATGAATTTTCCGAGATTCGGTTTCTTCTTCGGGCCAAATTGCCGGATAGAGCAGCACTTGGACAGCAAGCTCAAGTTCTGCATCGCCGAACAGATCGCAGGCTACCGAGGCGGCCAAGTTCGCGCCAGCGGAATCACCGCCGACGCCTATCCGGTCGCGCGCTACATTTAGCATTGCGCAATTGGCAAACGCCCACCGCACCGCATCCAAGGCATCGTCATGAGCGGCAGGAAACGGGTTCTCGGGCGCAAGACGGTAGTCGACCGCCATTATCTGCGCTCCTGAACCCGCTGCGAGGCGTCTGCAATGACCGTCATGGCTTTCCAGATCACCGACTATGAAGCCCCCACCATGGAAATAGACCAGCAATGCTGAAGGGAAGGTGGTCTCAGCGGGTGAGTAGAGACGAGCCCGAAGCGTTCGGCCCTCAAGCTCGAGCGTGAGGTCCCTCGAATCGACGTCACTTGGCGGAGACGGGTCTTGGGACCTCCTGCGAAGGCGATAGCCCTCCCGCGCCAATTCAAGCGGAAGCGAGCCCGGAGCGGGTCGCGGACGCGCGGCGGCTTCGGCAAATTCTGCCTCCAACATGGCACGGAAGCCAAGGTCCATGCCTTCAAGGTCGCGATTCGAATCCATCGTCAGGCTGATGCCGGGCTGTAGCCGAGAATGGCACGAGTCTCGACAAACTCGTGGAAGCCATATTCGCCCCACTCGCGTCCGTTCCCGCTTGTCTTGAAGCCACCGAATGGGGCCTTCAAGTCACTGCCGCCATTGATCGAGACCTGGCCGGCCTGAAGTTTGCTGGCGATTTCACGGGCCTTCTCGATGTCTGCACTTTGGACATATGCCGAAAGCCCGAAAGTCGTGTCGTTCGCAATTTCGACCGCCTCGTCGAGGTCCGAATAGGAAAGTATCGAAAGGACGGGTCCGAATATCTCCTCACGGGCGATTCGCATGTCGTTGGTGACGTCCGCAAATACCGTTGGCTTTACGTAGAAGCCGCGTTCCAGTCCCTCTGGACGGCCAGGTCCCCCTGCCACGAGCGATGCTCCTTCTTCGATGCCAATTTCGATATAGGACTGTACGCGCTCGAACTGGTTGCGATTGACGACCGGCCCGAGGTGTGCATTTCCCTTGGGATCTCCCACGATCAGCCCGTCGACAGTTGCCGTTGCGATCGCAACTGCTTCGTCGCGGCGACTGTGCGGAACCAACATTCTGGTCGGTGCATTGCAGGACTGGCCAGAGTTGTTCATCACCGACATGGTCCCGCGCGTCACACCGCCCGCAAACCCCTCATCATCGAGAATGATGTTGGGGCTCTTGCCGCCCAGCTCCTGTGTAACCCGCTTAACCGTGGCGGCTGCTGCCCGGGCCACTTCGATGCCGGCATTGGTGGATCCGGTGAAAGACACCATGTCGATATCGGGATTACTGGAGATCGCAGCACCAACCTCAGGACCGGTGCCGTGCACCATGTTGAATACGCCGGCTGGAACGCCAGCAGCATCCATGATCTCCGCGAATATCTTGGCGCTGAAGGGCGCTTCCTCCGAAGGCTTCAGGACCATGGTGCAGCCCGTTGCCAAGGCCGGCGCAACCTTGCAGGCGATCTGGTTCATTGGCCAGTTCCAAGGGGTGATGAGCCCGCAGACGCCGATCGGCACCCGCGAAATACGGGTGGGACCCTTGTCCTGCTCGAATTCGAAGGTCTTGAGCACTTCAATGGCAGTCATAATGTGCCCGAGCCCCACTGGCGCCTGAGCGCGCTGGGAGAGCGAAGCAGGTGCACCCATTTCCTCGGTGATTGCCGTAGCGAGGTCTCCCAACCGCTTTTGGTATTCTCCGGCTATCCTGGCAAGAACCGCAAGTCTTTCCTCGCGGCTGGTTGCGGCCCAGGCGGGCTGGGCGGCCCGGGCCGCTGCCACGGCGGCAGCTACGTCCGCCGCCGAGCCGGCCGAAATTCGGCCGAACGCTTCCTCGGTCGCCGGATTGTAAACATCGAGGGTTGCCGGTCGGACCGGATCGACCCACTTGCCGCCAACGTAGAACTGCAGGCTCTCAATCATTTCTCTTCTTCCCTGGACTGATCTGATTGCGTTTCGCGCGTTCAGCCGAAAACGAACGGGGCATCATTGACTGCTATTTGTGGAAATACTTCCCGGTCCTGCGCGTAATTCTGCGAGTGGCGCCATTCCGGCTTGGCCAAGCTCTTGGGCAACTTCGCCATGCCGCGCTGGAGATAGCCCGGATTGAAATCGTTAGGATCGACAAAGGGCAGCCGTTCCATTTCCGCCTCGTCGGAGGCGAGAACGACTTCGACCGTCGCAAGGCTGTTTTCGTCCATGTGCTTGAGCACGCGAGTGACGAAGTCGCCGACAAGGTCGGCCCGCAAGGTCCAGCTGGCGCGGAAATATCCGAAGACCCAGACCATGTTCGGGACGCCGGTGAACATCATCCCCCGGTATGTCACCGTGTCAGCAAAATCGAATGGCTTGTCGTCCACGTAGAATTGGACCCCACCCATCGCCAGCAAATCAAAACCCGTCGCGGTGATGATGATGTCGGCGTCAATCGTCTCGCCCGAGGCGAGCAACAGGCCGTCAGGTGTGAACTTCTCGATCCGGTCGGTTACCACCGACGCCTTTCCGGCGTTCATCGCCTTAAAGAAGTCGCCATCGGGAACGAAGCAAATTCTTTGGTTCCAGGGGGCGTAGGATGGTGTGAAATGCTTCTCGATCGTTTCCTCGTCGAGGTAGCTGCTCAATCCCTTGAGCAATTCGGTCCTCGCTGCGTCAGGATTGGCCAGGATGGCCTTTGTCCGCTTCGCGCCCTCGGAAAGAATCGAGCGGCGCACGATCTCGTGGATCCACGCTGGATCAATTTCGAGTGAGCGCAAGGTTTCCGCAAGTTCGTTCCTGTTTCTGCCGGGCGTGAAATACCCGGGGGAACGTTGCACCATGGTCACGTGCTCCGCGGATTCGGTCAGGGACGGAACCAGCGTAGCTGCGGTGGCGCCGGAACCTATCACCACGATCTTCTTGCCCGCAGGGTCGATGTCGTCCGACCACTCCTGAGGATGGACGATGGTTCCTTTGAAGTCCTCCATCCCGGGCCACTCGGGAGTGTAGCCCTTGTCATGGCGATAATACCCCTGGCACATCCACAAGAACCTTGTGGAAATCCTCTTCGTGATCCCCTGGGCCAGATCCTCGATTTCAAGCTCCCACCGGGAGCGCTCGGTCGACCATCGCGCGGTGAGGATCCGATGCCGGTAGTGAATGTCCTTCTCCAAGTCGTTCTCGGAGATGACCTCCTGCATGTACTTCCGAATCTCCTCAGCCGTTGCAATCGGCGTGCCGCGCCAGGGCTTGAAGCGATAGCCGAACGTATGCAGATCACTGTCCGATCGGATCCCCGGATACTTGTGGGTGTGCCAGGTCCCGCCGAAGCTTTCTTGCTCATCGAATATCGCAAAGGACTTGCCGGGATTTCCGGTCTTGAGATGGTAGGCCGAACCGATCCCAGCGATGCCGGCGCCGACGATTACAACATCAAAATCCGTTTTGGTTCGTGTTGGCAGCTCAACGTTGGTTCCAGACTCTGGCAACTGCTTTCTCCCACGTGCCCGATTCCATATCAATGAATGTAGTTTGCCACGGGAAACACACGCTGCCTAGCCAAAAATGCATTTTTCTAAGACACGGTATCCATCTGCGGCTTGACATGGGGTTCCAACAAAGTAGCTTCTGACGGGTCATTCAAGAGTCGGGAGGGTGAAGAGGAATGCCGTCACGTATACTGCCGCAGCCGACACCGGAGACGCAGCACTTTTGGGATGGTTGTCGCGAAGGAGTTCTGAAGCTCCAGCGGTGTGGGTGCTGCGCTCACGTCTATTTTCCGCCGCGTCCGTTTTGTCCGGATTGTTCCAGTCGGGATGTCGAGGTTTTCGACGCCAGCGGCAAGGCTCTCCTTTGGTCCTACGTGATCAACCATCGACCGAGACCCGATATGGGCAGCGAACCGCATTCGATTGCTGTCGTGAAGCTCGCCGAGGGGCCGCAAATGATGACGAATATCGTCGAGTGCCCGCAGGAGCCTGAATTCTTGGTCCTGGATATGCCGGTCGAAGTTGTTTTTGCCGAGCAGGAAGGCGGGATCAGCCTTCCTTTCTTTAAACCTGCAGAGGGCTGACTACATGAATCCTAAATCGGTAGCAGTTGTTGGAGCGGCGGAAACGACTCAGATGGGTCGAATTCCCGACGTTTCGGTGATCGGTCTTCACGCAGATGCAGCGTTGAATGCGATGGCGGATGCTGGGCTGTCTGCAAAGGATATCGATGGCGTTGCATGTGCCGGGATAAGTCCCGTCGAACTTGCCCATTACATGGGTATTACTCCGACCTATGCAGATGGCACGATGGTCGGGGGCTGCTCGTTCATGCTTCACGTTCGTCATGCGGCGGCAGCAATCAGCAACGGTCTGTGCAACACGGTGCTAATTACGCACGGCGAAAGCGGTCGGAGCCGGGTCGGTGCCGCACCATTCGGCCGGTCGCCGGCAAGCCTAATGGGCCAGTTCGAGATGCCTTTCGGCGTCACTTCGCCGCCGACGATGTTTACGGTGCCCGTACTGCGCTATCTCAAGGAGCGAGGCTATACCGAGGAAGACCTCGCCTGGGTTGCGGTCATCCAGCGGGAATGGGCTGCACTCAATCCGCGTGCGTCAATGAAGGATCCGATCACCGTTGATGACGTTCTCAATTCGCCGATGATCGCCTGGCCCTTTCGATTGCTGATGTGCTGTCTGGTAACCGATGGCGGTGGAGCGCTGATCCTCACTTCGGCTGACCGGGCCAAGGACATGCCGCAAAGGCCAGTATACATCCTCGGTACCGGCGAGAGCGTCGAAACGCCGATGGTGAGCCAAATGGAAGACTTCACCACTTCCAAGGCGTTTCGCGTTTCCGGCAAAAAGGCATTCACAGAAGCGGGCATCTCTCACTCCGACGTCGATCATCTCATGATCTACGATGCCTTTGCTCACCTGCCTTTGTATGGCCTGGAAGACCTCGGTTTCTGTGAGCGCGGGGAAGCCGCTGAATTCATTCGCAACAGGAATACAGCGATCGGCGGAAAGCTGCCCCTCAACACCAACGGCGGTGGGCTGTCATACATGCATTCCGGGATGTACGGGATGTATGCGCTTCAGGAAAGCGTTCGCCAGCTGCGCGGGACCGCTGAGGCACAAGTCGACGGGGCCAAGATCAGCATCGCGCACGGCGTCGGAGGCATGTTTGCAGCTTCCGGGACGATAATCATGACGAACGAGAAGTAAGGCCGATGGCGATATTTTATCCTGATATCCTTGACGAGGGAACGGCACCCGTTGAATTTTCATACGGCGACAAGGACGTTATGCTGTACGCGCTCGGCATCGGGTTGGGATCCGACCCGCTGAACGAGGCCGAACTGCCTTTTGTCTATGAAAAAGGTCTGAAGGTCGTTCCAACGGCGGTGACGGTTCTGGCTTCTGCATCGGGGCGGCCGCGGGGAGAGGCGCTACCTGTCCCGGCGGGCCACCGTCCCAGCAAACCAAACTTTCTTATGCTCGTTCATGGGGAACAGAAGGTCGAACTGCACCGGCCGCTGCCACCCGAAGGCAAGTTCACGATAGAGGGTCGCACTGTCGGTGCGTACGACAAAGGCAAGGAAAAGGGGGCCGTGCTCGTCCGGCAAAGCATCTGGCGCGATGAGGCTGGTTTGCCGGTCGTGACCCTGACAAGCTCGAGCTTCTGTCGTGGCGATGGCGGCTTCGGCGGCCCGAGTGACGGGGCGCCGGAGCCGCCAGACGTGCCGCAGCGTGCTCCAGACCGATCGATTAGCTATTCGACCCGGCACGACCAAGCGTTGCTCTACCGTCTCAACGGTGATCGAAACCCGCTGCACTCTGATCCGGATAGCGCGAAGCGCTCTGGCTTTCCAAGGCCTATTCTTCATGGGCTTTGCACATACGGCATCACCTGCCGGGCAATACTTGAAGCGGTTACAGATTTCGATCCGGACCAAATCCTCAGTCATCAGGCGCGGTTTTCCGCACCTGTTTTCCCGGGGGAAAAAATTACGGTCGATCTCTGGCTTGAAGACCGTTCGATCCATTTTGAAGCTCGCGTTGCCGAACGTGGAGTAAAAGTAATCAAGAACGGACTTTGCGTGCTGAGGTAGATATTTGCGATGAATACTGCAGGTTAGGCGAAAAAATGTCGGCCTTGAATTGGGAAGGGAGTGGAGCATGAAACAGCGTTATCTTATTTCGTGTGCGGCTTTTGCGATGCTAATTCATGGCAACGCCTACGCGCAAACTGCGCCGTCGCCGAAGGGTCAGCCAGCTGATCAGAGCGCCGAAGACGATCAAGGCAGCACGGGGGCGAACGAAATCGTCGTCACTGCTCTCAAGCGGGAGCAAAAGCTTCAGGATGTGCCGCTCGCTGTTTCCGCCTTCAATGAGCAGTCACTGAAGAACCAAGGCGTAGACGGAGGACGGAGCCTTGTTCTGGCTGTACCCAATGTAACCTTTCAGCGCCGTACGCTGCGCAACAATTTCCAAATCCGAGGTGTGGGATCACAGCTGACCGCAACCGGCGGCGATGATGGTGTTGGGATCCATCTGAACGGGGCCCCCCTAACAGATAATCGCATCGCCGATGCCGACTTCTTTGACGTCCAACGGGTCGAAGTGCTTCGCGGGCCACAAGGTACGCTTTACGGTCGCAATGCGACCGGCGGCGTCGTGAACGTGATCACCAACAAGCCGACGAGCAAGCTTGACGGTGGTTTGACTGCAGAATTCGGCAACTATGCCAATGGGCGGTTCCAGGGATACTTCAACGCCCCCTTGCTTGACGGCGTGAATATCCGCCTGGCCGGTTTCGGGCTGATCAGAAAAGGGTACTCCACCAACCTTCTCACTGGGCAGGACGTTGATGGACGCAAGATCCTCTCAGGGCGTGGGACTATCGGATTCGATTTATCGCCAAGCTTCCGCACGACCGTGATGTGGGAAGTCTTCGACGAAAACGACGACAGGGGTGCTTTCTTGAAGCAGCTTTGCGCCAAGGATCCCGGTTTGACCACCGTACTTGGAGTCCCGACGGGGTCGGCTCAGGCAGCCTTTACCCAGGGCTGCCAAACCGTGGGCGTCTATGGGAACGATGTTTACGAAGCCACCAATATGCTTTCAACCTTCTCAGGGATCATCGCCCGGCAAGTTGGGCTGCAGCCCGTGGACTCGTTCTTGGGCAAGACGATTTCGCGTGACTTGCGCGAAGTCGAATTGTTCCGCGACCCGCAGTATCGGGCTCATACGGATATCGTCCAGTCCAATACCGAATGGGATGTGACCAACAGCCTGAAGACGACGCTGCTCGTGGCGTACAACGAGAACCATACTTTTTCCCGGTATGACTCAACCGGCGGAAATCCGACAGTTGCTTTTCCCGTCACCGCACTCGCCCCGGCAGGCACACTGAATGATCCGCAGATCGGACTGAGTGATCGCTTGCTTAGCGAGAGCGGGGGCAAGAACAAGAACCGCCAGTGGTCGGGTGAGTTGCGTTTGCAATCGAGCTTCGATGGTCCGGTCAATTTCAACATTGGCGGTCTCTATCTCGACTACAAGGCTGAAGCGATCACTTACGTTGCGACCAACGCAGCGACACGTGCCGTCGCGATCCTCAATCCTGCTGCCTATATCGATCCGCTCGCCGATCCTGATTACACTGGCCACAACTACTTCATCAGCCAGAGCGAGTATCGGTTGAAGTCGAAGGCCCTGATGGGCGAGCTGTATGTCGAACCGCTGAAGGACCTCAGGTTCACTGCGGGCCTGCGCTATACCGACGACGACAAGTGGACGAGAGGCTCAGGTTCAACCCTGTTTGCAAGCGGTCGCGGCCCCATTTTCAATACGCCGATGACCGCCCGATTCAAGGAAGTAACCGGCCGCTTCAACGTCGATTGGAAGCCAGACCTCAGTTTCACCGACCAGACCTTGCTTTATGCCTCCTACTCGAAGGGTTACAAGGGCGGCGGGTTCAATCCCCCGGGCGTGATCGCTCTGGGTCTGCCCTCCACCTACCAGCCTGAATTCGTCAACGCCTACGAAGTGGGCACCAAGAATACTCTGGCTGATGGCAAGGTGACATTCAACGCAACCGGCTTCATATACGACTACAAGGGCTATCAGATTGGCCGAAGCGTCAATCGCAGCGTGTACAATGAAAACATCGATGCCAAGATTAAGGGCCTCGAGTTCGAGTTCATTGCTGAGCCGGTCGATGGACTTCGCCTAAATGCGAATGTGGGTATCCTCGATACGCGGATCGAGCAAGGGGTTGTGGTTGACACCTTCAATCGCACTCAGGGCGACTCGACCTACATCTACGCCAATTCGACCTCTGGCGGCTGCATTCTCAATGCTCAAGGCGTTGCTAACATGCTCGGAACAGCCACCGGCCGGGCCTTGCTGGCGAATTTCGCGTGCGTTGGCCCTGCATCCTTGCAGACCAGGATGATCAGTGCCGGCTTCACGCCGGCCAACGCGGCCGCCCTGGCAGCAGGGGTGTACAACTACGGCTCAAACGTGTCGCTCTACACGAGCGGTGCTGGCGAAGGTGTGCGGCAAAATCTTGTGGGCAACCAGTTGCCAAATGCTCCCAAGATGACCTTGTCGATCGGCGCGGAGTACAAATTCGCGCTTGCGTCTGATTGGGATGTGACTCTTCGCGGCGACTACTATCGCCAGTCGAAGAGCTTCCAGCGCTACAACAACGCACCATCTGACCAGGTGAATGCGTGGGAAAATGTCAATGCGAGCTTGGCGTTCCAGAACCATGAAATCGACCTCACCGTTCAGATCTTCGTCAAGAACCTGCTGAATAAGGATACCGTGGTCGGGTTCCAGATTGCCGACGAAAATCTGGGGGCTGCTCGCACTCCGTACCTGTTGGAACCGCGGCTCTACGGCGTTGCGATTACCAAGCGCTTCTAAAGCTGTAAGGCAATCCTGCCAGGTTCCCTAGAATGTCAATGGAGTCGTCGAAGTGAGAGTGCAAACACATGGAAATACGAATGCCCTCTCACTTTGGGCGGCAGTTGCTTTCGCTGCAGCCAGTCTGCCCATTGCCGCGGTTACGCTGGCAATCGGTGTTTATCTTCCGCGCCATTATGCCAGCCATCTCGGGCTTGAGTTAACTGCAGTAGGGGCAGCCTTCTTCATCGTCAGGGCGATCGATATCCCCATCGATGCTCTGCTCGGTTGGGCAATGGATCGTACCCGAACCGTGCTGGGCAGATACCGGTTCTGGACCATCATCGGGGTGCCAATCTTTCTGCTGGGAACATTTCGGCTCTTCATTCCGCCCGAACAAATTTCGTTAGCCTACCTGATATTGTGGCTTCTCGTCATGTATCTCGGCAACTCGATCATGACCATTTCTCATGTCGCTTGGGCAGTTACTTTGGCGCCCCGGTACAACGAAAGATCCAGATTGTTCGGGATATTGACTGCCGTTGGTGTGCTGGGAGCGGCCGCTGTGATATTTGTTCCAGTCATCAACAGCTACCTAGGCGGCGCGGACTCTTCCAATGCCAATTTGATGGGCTGGTTGGTTATCGCGCTAACTCCCGTGACGGTCGCGCTTGTCCTGTGGGTCACGCCTGAAACCGTCTCGACCGACGTCGGCGGCACAAGATTCAGATTGCGTGATTACCTTTCGCTGGTCACGAGGCCCGCATTTCGCCGGATTCTGCTGGCTGACCTTTGCCTGGCGTTGGGGCCTGGATGGATGAGCGCCAGCTATCTGTTCTTCTTCACCGATAGCCGCGGTTTCACAACAGCGCAGGCGAGCTTGTTGTTGGCGGCTTACATTCTTGCAGGAATGGTCGGAGCCCCAACGATGGCGCGTTTGGCGATGCGTATTTCTAAACATCGAGCCGTGATGGTCGCTGCGGTAGGCTTTGCACTGACGACGTCGACATTTCTTGCCATTCCCCAAGGGGACATGGTCTGGGGTACGATCGCCCTCTTCATGGCTGGCTTCTTCTCTGCAAGCTTCACTGCGATCACGCGTGCAATGACCGCCGACGTTGCTGACGAAGTGAGGCTGGAAGGCGGAAAGGAGATGTCCGCTCTGTTATACGCGATGACGACCATGACAAATAAGATCACCGGAGCTGTTGCGATTGGCCTTACGTTTTTCGTCTTGTCACAGGTCGGATACGTGGCTGGGGAGCATGCCGTAAATACTCCTGAGGCGGTACGTCATTTGGAAATCGTCTATCTTGCTGGCCCCATATTCTTTGTGACGCTCGGGGCAGCGTGTTTGATCGGCTATCATCTCGATGACGCAACTCACTCCGATATTCGACGTCAGCTCGACCACAGGGATGCCCTCTACAGCGAGGCAGCTGTCCTTGAAGGAATGAATGCTGAGCATGCGGATCCGGTGCAACCCGGATCTGACGAGACATTTGGTCGTTAATTCAAAAACGAAGGAACTGAAGATGGGACTCCTTGCTGGGAAAGTTGCAATCATCACTGGTGCAGGCGGCGGATTGGGAGAAGCATATGCCAAGCTGTTTGCTCGCGAAGGTGCCTCGGTCGTCGTCAATGACCTGGGCGGCGCGCGGGATGGAACTGGAAGCTCGGTTGGCGCAGCGCAAACGGTGGTGGATGCAATCGTCGCGGCTGGCGGCACGGCGGTGGCAAATACCTCTGACGTCTCGACTGTAGAAGGGGGCAAGGCCATTCTCGCGACCGCGCTCGAAGCCTTCGGGAAAGTAGACATCCTCGTAAACAATGCCGGAATTCTGCGAGACAAGACCTTTGCTAAGACCTCGGAAGAAGATTGGGACGTCGTTGTAAAAGTCCATCTGAAAGGAACCTATTGCTGTACGTTCCCGGTTTGGAACTGGTTGAAGGAAAATAATCATCCGGGGGTGATCATCATGACGTCCTCGACTTCGGGACTTTATGGCAACTTCGGTCAGAGCAATTATGGGGCTGCGAAAGCCGGAATCTACGGCTTCATGCGCGTGCTTGCACTCGAAGGTGCACGATACAATATTCGGGTAATGGGACTTGCCCCAGGTGCACTTACGCGGATGACGGCGGATCTGCCCGGGATGCAAGGCCGCGAAACCAATCCGATGAGTCTTCCGGAAAACATTGCTCCGACTGTGCTATTCATGGCTTCGGACCTCGCGTCCGAACATACAGGCAAGGTGCTTGCTGCCTCCGCAAGAGGCGTCGCGGAAATCAAAATGGTTCAGACCAAAGGGTTCCGATCGGAAACGCCTTATACCGCCGAAGATGTGGCTGAGCATGCCGAGCAGATCTTCTTTCCGTCAAGCGTTGAGCGCGTCCTTTCATAGGGCTGCAATCCTTGAAAGAGTGCGAGTGGCAATGAGACGAGCATTGTTCAAACATCGGAACCTAAAAGGAACCTCCGCCAAACTTTGCCTCATAAACAGCTAGTCAGAGTGAACAAAATGTCGGCAGAAGAGAATGCATGGCCTGGCTCGATCGAACTGTCTCAACGATTGGCGGAGGCTGCGGAGACCGGAATGACCTTGGCGGTTTGGGCGGACGTTCAACCCGCCAAGGTCGCGGTGATCGATCCTTCAGGCAAAGAACACACATTTGCCAAAATCAATGCAAGAGCGAACCAGATCGTTCGACTGCTTAGGAGTCGCGGATTGAAGCCCGGCGATTCAGTTGCACTGATCTGCTCCAACCGGGCCGAGGGAGTGGAGGTTCTGGCAGCTACGCTGCGAGGCGGGTTTCGGCTTACTCCGGTCAATTGGCACCTCACCGAGGACGAAATCGCCTACATCCTGCGGGACTGCGAAGCGAGGGCTGTCTTCGCAGAAGCCAGGATCGAGACCGGTGGTCCGGCCACAATGCAGGCGCCTGACGCCAGCATCAGGCTTGCCATTGGAGGGTCAATCGAGGGATTCGAATCCTACGAGCACGTCCTCGATAGAGAGGACGCGTCTGACATCGACGACCCGGTCCTCGGGAACTCCATGATGTATACGTCGGGTACGACCGGGCGGCCGAAGGGTGTTTATCGACCCAATCCCACGGTATCGAACCCTACGATCTATGCTGAACGCGGGTACGATCGTGATTCGTCCATTCAATTGTGCGCCGGACCCGCGTATCATGCCGCCCCCCTTGCGTTCGATATTCGTGCGGCCATGGGCGCCGGTGTGCCGCTAATTTTCGTCGACAAGTGGAACACCGAGGAGATCCTGAGAATCATTTCGGAGAAGAAGGTGACGCACATGCACCTTGTTCCGATCATGTTTCAGCGGCTCTTGGCGCTCCCGGACGACGTCAAGGCGCGCTACCCTGTTGATCACGTCCGCTACATTGTTCATGGAGCGGCTCCTTGTCCGCCCGAAGTCAAGTTCGCGATGATCGACTGGTTCGGTCCTATCCTGAGCGAGTACTATGCCGGTTCGGAAGGCGGAGCGGGCTTTACAATCAACAGTGAGGAGTGGCTCCGCAAGCCCGGCAGTGTCGGTAAGCGACCGGCAGTGCTTGGCGTGCGCATTCTTGACGAAAGCTTGCAAGATTTGCCTGATGGGACCGCAGGCACGATCTACATGGAGATATCTCCGGGCGGCTTCAGCTATTATAAGGATGAAGCAAAAACACAGTCGTCGAGGGTCGGCAACTACTTCACCATGGGTGACATCGGCTATTTCGATGAGGATGGCTACTTGTTCCTGACTGGCCGTAGCGCCGAGACGATAATTTCAGGTGGCGTCAACATCTATCCGCAAGAGGTCGACAATGTCCTCGTTCAGCACGAGGCCGTTGCAGATTCGGCGACTGTTGGTGTTCCGCACAGTGAGTGGGGTGAAGAAGTCAAGGCGGTTATCGTCCTGAAACAGGGATTTACTGCCAATCCGACGATCGCGGAAGAAATCTTGACGCTCGCGCGCGAGCGACTTCCCAAGTTCAAAGTTCCAAGGAGTGTGGATTTTGTCGATAGTTTGCCTCGATCCGCGGCCGGCAAGATTCAAAGAGGAAAAGTACGGGCAAAGTATTGGCAGAGACATTCGCGCCAGATCTAGATTGGAATAAAGCTATGACGCAAGTTCAAGACACGAGCGACTTTCGCAGCACGGTTCGGGCCTGGCTGGAGGCCAATTTCCCGGCTTCATTGCGGAATAAGGGCGAGCCTTCGCCCGGAGCCCTAACAGGAAATCTGACGGAGGACGAAAAGCTTTGGAAGGAGCGCATGGTTGGACAGGGTTGGGGGACACCGACCTGGCCGAAGAAGTACGGCGGTGGCGGGCTGTCGGCTCTGGAAGCGCGAATCTTGACCGAGGAAATGGCTCAGATCAAGTCCTACAATCCTGTCGCAGGTATGGGCGTTTCCATGTTTGGCCCAACCTTGCTCGAATACGGCACTGAAGAGCAGAAAGAGCGCTACATTCCCGACATTGTCCAAGGTAACGTGCGTTGGTGCCAAGGCTTTTCGGAGCCTGGAGCCGGCTCCGACCTTGCGAGTCTGCAGACCCGTGCTGAAGACAAGGGTGATCATTTCCTAGTCAATGGACAGAAGATCTGGACCAGCGGTGGACATCTTGCCGACATGATCTTTTGCCTGGTCCGTACCGATACGAGTCGCAAGCACGAAGGCATTTCATTCGTGGTGTTTTCGATGCACCAGGAGGGTGTCGAAGTCAGGCCAATCAAGTTGATTGCAGGGCATTCGCCGTTCTGTGAAACGTTCTTCACCGATGTCAAAGTCCCCAAGGAGAACCTGATCGGCCCGCTTAATGGCGGCTGGTCGGTTGCCAAGCGCCTCCTGCAGCATGAGCGTTCAGGAATGGGCGGTCGGATATCCGGCAGCGGCGACAAGAAGAAGGAAAGGCCGCTCGGCGTCGTGGCCAAGGCCTATGTCGGCGAGGACGAAGCAGGACGTCTGGCCGACTATGATCTGCGTGCGCGCATTATCGACAACGCAATCGAAATGTACTGCGTCGAAGCGACCGTCCGACGTATCGCCGCCGAAGCGAAAAGCAATTCGGGACCTTCGACCGCGACATCGGTCATGAAGAACGCCAACATGGATGCCATGCAGGAGCGCGCCGAGCTCATCGTCGAAATGATGGGGTATCGCGGCCTAGGCTGGGAAGGCGAGCATTTCACGCCCGAGGAACTGGCGGCCGTGCGCACTTGGTTGGGCGGCAAAGCTGGCACGATCTATGGCGGATCGTCGGAAATTCAAAATAACATTGTCGCGAAACGGATACTGGGGTTGCCGGATCTGACTTCGCATTCAGAAAAGCTCGAAGGGAAGGCTGCGTAATGGCTGCGTTGAATGAAGAGCAAACGATTCTCCGCGATGTCGCAAAGTCCTGGGTGGACGAGAGAAGTCCGGTCTCTGCCTTTCGCAAGGTCCGAAACGCGGAATTGGAGTCTGGTTTTGACCCCGGTACCTGGAAGGAAATGGCCGAAATGGGCTGGTCGGCCGTTATCGTCCCTGAGGACTTCGGCGGAGCAGGACTGGACTACCTGACGATGGGGCTCATTTTCGAACAGCTGGGGCGCACCCTGAATGCCTCGCCTCTCTTGATGACGGGTGTGGGAGCGGTATCTGCGATCCTGCAAGGCGGCAGCCCGAGTCAGCAGAATAAATGGCTTCCACGCATTTCGGAGGGAAGCTGCGTCGCGGCCCTGGCGTTCGAAGAGGGCGCCCGCCATGATCTGGGAAATGTCAGCGCCACCGCCGTCAAATCGGGAACCGGCTTTGTCCTCAACGGGCAAAAGACTTTCGTGGTTGATGGCATGGCCGCGAACCTCTTGCTGGTTTCCGCAAAGGTTGACGACAAGATCGAGGTGTTCCTGGTGCCGTCTGATCTGCCCGGAATCCAGCGCGAAAAGCTAAATCTGGCCGATGGCCGCGGTGCCGCGCTCGTTTCGTTCAAGGACGTTGCGCTCGACGAAGACAGTACGCTGTCAGGTGGAATCGAATTGCTTGAGCACATCGCAGACCGCGTGAGAGCCGTACTGTCTGCGGAAATGCTCGGCTCGTCGATCCAGGCGTTCGAAACAACTGTCGAGTATCTCAAGACACGCGTGCAGTTTGGCCACGTTATAGGATCGTTCCAGGCGCTGCAGCACCGCGCCGCCGCAATGCTTGGCAAGATCGAACTCAGCCGCTCGGTCGTCGAAGCTGCGTTGACCGCGATCGATCAGGGCCGGGAAAATGTCCCGATGCTGGTTTCCGCAGCGAAAGCAAAAGTCGGTGACACCTACCATCTGATAAGCAACGAAATGGTTCAAATGCACGGCGGCATCGGGATGACCGACGAGCACGACGCCGGTCTCTATCTAAAGCGAGCACGCGTGACGGAGGCCATGTTCGGCAATCAGAGTTTCCATCGGGATCGGTACGGTCGACTGGACGGTTATTGACCCGACCCTTTCTCGCAAATCGAATCGAAGGATTCTGCTTTGAAGGCACCTTGGATTGCGCTCGCATCGGCTTGCCTGGCAGTTGTGATTTCTGCACCAGCAAGTGCCATGACCGTCAACGAGTTCCTGGCAACTGTTGATCGACTGAAAGCCAAAGGGATTGGTGCGCTTTGGGCGCCTGAGAGAAAGCAACTCCAAACCGCTGTGGAGACCGTCAGCCGAACTTATCGAGCTCGACTCGACACCCAGCGCAAGGCTGGGCAACGACCGGAAAGCTGTCCGCCGCCAAAAGGAAAGCTCGGAATTGATGGAAAGCAACTCATATCAGAGCTTCGCGCCTTGCCTCCTCAGGACAGGCAAGGGGAGCTGTTGAATGCCTTCGGAATTCTGATGAGAAGGCACTTTCCCTGCAGATAGCATGCCGATCGGGAAAGACTTACCCCTTGTCTGGAACTGAGTTGCTATCCGTCTTGGGCGAATTATCAGGGCCGCGCCCTTTTTGGCAATCGCCTGCCTCGTATGCGAGCGGCTCGTTCTTGGCACGTTGAAAGTGGCCGACCCGGTTCGCAACCCGGAATGCAGCTGCAGATTCGATGCTTGAATGCCTTCGTGAGGGCTCAGGAACGCAGCAACCTACGGGGAAGAATTGGTTCCGAACGTCTCCATGGAGACGACCGGCTATTGCTGGTCAAGGTTCGGCCGATTGCTGACATTGCCACGCAAAAACGCCCCAACTCCAATCAGCGCCGACGCGAAGCCCGCGAGTGCTCCGACCCCAAGAGCCCAGCGTGGGCCCCAGTGATCTGCTATGGCCCCGACGATCGGTGCGCCGATGGGCGTTCCGCCGAGCGCGAATCCGATGCGCAGCGCCATCACGCGGCCGCGCATTGACGGCTCCGTCGATAACTGGATCAGGCTGTTAGAGGTATTGGTGAAGCTCAGCGATGCGAAACCGGTGAGAGCTAAGGTCGCGGCAAAAATTCCGTACAGCGGCGCCAGGGCAGCCAGGGTACACCCTGCGCCGAACAGAAAAGACGCGCCCAGCAGCGTTTCGAATCGCGGATGGTTGCGGCTTGCGTTTGTCAGCGCTCCCGATATCGTTCCAACTGCCATGGCTGACGACAGCAGGCCGTAACCACCTGCACCAACGTGGAATACGCGAACTGCCATGGTCGAAATAAAAATCGTGAAGTTGAGGCCAAAGGTTCCTATGAGGAACAGCATGATTAGCGTGATCCGCAAATCGCTGCGCCGCCAAGCATAGCGAAACCCCTCGGTGAAACTGCCCTTGGCGCGAAGGGCGCGGGGCCGAACATGAAGTTCGGAGATTCGCAGCCGTGCAAGCGAGATCAGCACGGCGAAGAACGATACCCCGTTGATTAGAAAGGCCCAGCCCAAGCCGACCGAAGCGATGATCAGGCCGGCCATTGCTGGCCCGATCATCCGGGCGCTGTTGAAAGAAGTCGAGTTGAGCGCAACGGCATTAGGGAGATCACGGTCGCCAACCAGCTCGGTAACGAAGGTCTGGCGCACCGGCGCATCGAATGCCGCAGCGGAGCCTGATAGAAAGGCAAATATGCAGACATGCCACAGCCGTACCAGTCCGGTAATTGTCAGTAGCCCGAGCGCCATGGCGAGGATTCCCATCGTGGCCTGCGTCACCATCAATAACCTACGCTGGTTCCAATGGTCGGCCGCATAGCCGGTAAAAGGAAGCAACAAGAACTGCGGTCCGAACTGGAGCGCCATGATCAGCCCAAGCGCAGAAGCACTATTTCGGGTTAGTACCGTCAGGACCAGCCAGTCTTGCGAGACACGTTGGATCCAAGTGCCAGTGTTGGAAACAAAGGCACCGGCGATCCAGATCCGGTAATTCGGATTTTCCAGCGACCTGAATGTGCGCCTCATTCTAGCTTTCCCAAACGCTCCCAGAGATTGTCGTGATCGAGTCGGCCCTCTCAACTCGCCGCAGCAATGTCGAGCTCAGGAACAACCAGATCAGGCTGGCGCTATCGATATGCTCATGCAGCTAACTCGCACTGGAATCGCATGCGAGCGATCTGATTGAGGCTGGTTCTGCGCACTGCGGCGATGTACGCCTTTGGCGGCGGCGGAACGGGCGCGAGGTTCCGCCTTCCAAGGCTTGCCCCTCGGAAGTGTCGGGTTTTGCAATTGGTCGGCCGTGACCAAATCGACCCCGACATGCTCAACGCAGACGTTCGACAAGGTCCAGCACATCGTCCGTCGTGCCGGTTTCTCCGAGCCGGGGAAATACACTTAGAAAGCTGTACTGCTGAGCGTCGGCGCGCGCATCGATCATCGCATCTAGCGCCAGGGTGACATTGTACCCCAACTCATAGGCTTGGCGTGCGGTCGCCTCGACTCCGGTGGCGGTCGCCACACCGCAAACGACAACCTGGGTAACACCCATAGCCCTCAGGCGGCTGTCCAGATCGGTGTTGGCGAAGGCTCCCCAAGACCGCTTGCTGACGAATATGTCTTCCTCGTGCCTGCCAAGTTCGGGAACAATATCGGCAAAATCCTTCTGCAGCTTGTCGGGCATATGCATGCCGACCTCGGTACGGCCTGGCGCTCCAGCGACGACATTGATGAGCACAACAGGCAACCGATGTGCGCGAAACGCATCGGCCAGCCTGCGGCAATTGCCGACCACACGATTGATTGGATCGCCAGCAAGACGGCCGACAATGCCATTCTGAAGATCGACAATTAGAAGTGCGGTCTTGGCATCAATTGCAGTTAGTGGCATGTTGCAATTGTCGCACATAAGGCATTGAGTAGATGGGAAAAATCATGCAGTGAGGCCAGTGCGGGCGCGCGCCTCATCAAGGCGGGTCCTTCATCGCAATGCCCTAGCTGACACGGAAACCAGCCAGAGCAAAGCCCTCCACATGATGCAGGACCAGACGCGCCACGGTATGTGGTGCGTTGACCGGAGATCTGTTGGCTTGTGTAGCTCGAACCCATTCAACGCTTTCGAACATACGAGACTTGCGGCCGCGTCACGCGACCGCAAGCAGGCGCTAATGCTGGCTTTCCGGCATGCGAACCACAATTCCGTCCAGCTCATCCGCCATCGCGATCTGACATGAAAGCCGCGAAGTGTCTCCCCGTTCAGGTGCGAGCTCGAGAAGCTCGTTTTCTTGCTCGCTCATCGTTCCGACTTTGCCGATCCATCCTTCGTCGATGAACACATGGCAGGTCGCGCAAGCGCGCTGACCACCACAATCCCCATCAATGCCGCGAATTCCATTGCGAACCGCACCTTCCATGATCGAAAGACCATCATCGAGATCGATGGTGTGCTTCGATCCATCGAATTCCACGTACGTCACCTTCCCCATTTCATTCCCTCTACTCTTGAAAAGATCGAAATTGCAAAGTTGCCTAAATGCGATCGCTGAGCCACGTCGCCCAACAACGCCGCATCTCAAGTCACTCGAACGCCGTTCGGCAATCCGTATCGTAAGTGAAATCTAAGAATCGTGCCTCTCAATCAAATACGCCAGTCCTTCGCCTATCTTCAGCCGAAGTTCGGCCGGTAATTCGCGTTCGGGACTCGACAGCGCAGTAGCGGCCAGGCCCCTTCCCAATGCCCACATTGTTGTCGCGATCGCCGTGGATTGCCTGGATGGAAACCTCGGGTCCGCCTCGACCTTTCTGGAAAAGGCATTGAACGCATCCCGCTCAGCTTGACGCAGCTCCTCATGGCAAGAAAGGAGATGTCGGTTGAACATGAGGTCGTGCAACGCGGGCTCATTGGCCACATGATTCAGGAAGACTCTGGATGCGCTGGCAAAGGGAGCCAACTGGCCTTCAGGGGTGCCGGAATCTTCAATCTCCGACGTCAAGGACTTGAACCCTTTGACTGCAATGAGCAACAGTAGCGATTCCTTGTTCGGGAAGTGGTGGTAGATTGACGAAGCACCGATTCTCGCCCTCTTCGCGATGGCGCGAACGCTTAGAGCTTCCCAGCCTTCCTCCTGAAGCATTTCGGTCGCAGCCGTGAAGGCTCGTTGCCTGACATTTCGGCCGGAAAATTGGATTCTCACGCGCCGCACTCAAATTGGGGCAAGAAGGCGAAAACCAGTTCCAAAATGCAATCTCCCATCAGCACTGTTGTTCGAGGCGCCGCCAGCACGATTTGTGCGTTCAGTATCGCAGACTTTGCCTGATCTGCGCTGCAAACCAAATGTACCACCGCGCCGTCTTGTTCACCATTCATAGGACGATACGCCCTTCGTTTCAAGGTATGAGTGTGTGAAGAGCTCTTGATATCTTGCAGGATCGAACGAACGTTCGACGGATGATTCTGGCGAAAATTCGAAAATGTGCATTGCCCCGATTTCTGAGGTTGATGTTAATTTCAAATCGGGGGTATGATCCATAAGGAGGCGCGGCAAGATTCGAGAGATTGGCTCGCGGGCTTGCGGATGCGGGAACTTTCGGCGGGGTTCCACCGAACTCGGTCCGGCCGCGAAAGCTGCCTTTTAGGGCAAATGTTGGGTGAATACCGGGAGTGACGGCATTGACTAATCTGGCATGGAACTACGCGACTATGTGGGAGTCCGTCGCAGATGCAATTCCCCAAAGTCCAGCGGTTATCCAAGGGAGCAAGATGCTCAGCTGGAAGGAGTTCGACAGCCATGCCGATGCCGTTGCTGCGACCCTGCTCAATTCTGGCATGGGGAGGCATGCGAAACTGGCTGTTTACATGCAGAACCGACCCGAGTTCCTTGTTTCCTATTTTGCCGCATTCAAGGCCGGCTTCGTGCCCTTCAACGTCAATTACCGCTACACTGCAAACGAACTTCGCTATCTCATCGGCAATGCGGATGCGGAAGCGGTCGTATTCGACCGGGAGTTCCTTGATCGCGTCGAGGAGGTTCGCGCCGGCTTCCCCGACGTCAAGCTCTGGATTGTCGTTGGATGCGCGGAGGAGCAATGCCCGCATTGGGCATCGCGTTGGGAGGACGCAATTGCCGACCATCGTCGAGCGCACCCGTTCCTTGCGCCTTGGGGTCGCAATGATGATGACCTGATGATGATCTATACTGGCGGCACGACGGGCATGCCGAAAGGTGTAATGTGGCGGCTCCAGGACCTGATTGCTCGCGGCAACTTCGGAGCCAACCCAGTGGCGGGCTTGCCACCTATGCAGAGCCCGGACGAGGCCGGTCCCAGGGCACTGGCGGCGCCAAGCCGGCCGCGGTCGCTGATTGCTCCCCCGCTAATGCACGCTACCGGCCTGATTTCTGCATTTGGCGCTTTGACTAGCGGTGGGGCGGTCGTCTTGCTCCGCCCCGGAAAGTTCGATCCTGAATTGTTGCTCGATGCTGTAGTGGAACAAGAAGTTACCCGGATGACCGTGGTGGGGGAACCGTTCACTCGCCCGATTCTCGCCGCGCTCGACGCGCAGCCGGAACGCTGGGATGTCACAGGTGTCCTGGCAATTGGGTCCTCCGGCGCAATGTGGACCCGCGAGACAAAATTGGGCCTGTTGCGCCATATGCCGAATGCCAGTCTGGTTGACAGCTATTCGTCGTCTGAAGCCATGGGAATGGGAAGTAGCACCACGACCGCCAGCGGCGTGTCCGAAACGGCTAGATTTGAACTTTCTCCCAGCTGCGCGGTCTTCACCGAGGATCATCGCCGAGTCATTCCAGGATCGGGGGAGCCGGGACTGCTTGCGGTCGGAGGCCCCAATCCGGTTGGATACTTCAAGGACGAGGCGAAAACGGCCAAGACCTTCCCGGTAATCGAAGGCCAACGCTGGTGCATGCCTGGCGATTGGGCGATTGTTAATGCTGACGGCTCCCTAGAGATACTTGGGCGAGGATCTCAGTGCATCAATACCGGCGGTGAAAAGGTTTTCCCCGAAGAAGTCGAAGAAGCTCTGAGGCGCCATGAGGCCGTCCGAGACGTCGCGGTTACTGGAATCCCCGATCCCCGTTTCGGGGAGCGGATCGTTGCGGTAGTCGAGTTGGAGGACTTGAAACTTGAACCAAGTCGCGAGGCGCTTGCCCAATGGGTTGGCGATCAACTCGCTGACTATAAGGTTCCGAGGGCATTTGTCTTTGTTGACAGTGTCGGACGAGCTCCAAACGGGAAGCTGGACTACAAGGCGGTCCGAGAAATTGCGCTCGAATCGCAAAAATCCAATGCGTGAGTGAAAGAAGCAAGGGGATAGCACCGCGGTGCAAATCTCTTGGCGCTCTGGCAAAGAACTTGAATCAGGAGAAACACTATGTCGACGGCCGCGAGAGCGGATGACTCTCTGGATCCCGAAGCCTTCCGGAGCGGTGTACGCGCCTGGCTCGACGCCAATTTTCCACGGAGCCTCAAGGGTAGGGCGCAACTTGCGTTGGAGCTTGACGTCACTGGCCCCGAGGCAGCCGACTTTAATGCCTGGAAGGCGGCGATGGGCAGCAAGGGGTGGGGCACTCCGACGTGGCCCGCTGAATATGGCGGCGGCGGTCTGAGCAAGGAACAGGCGAAGATTCTCTCCCAAGAGATGGCCCGTGCCGGCGCTTTCAACCCGATCGGCGGGATGGGGGTCATGATGTTTGGCCCCACCCTTCTCGAGTATGGGAGCGAAGAACAAAAACAGGAACACATTCCTGCCATTTGTCGCGGCGAAATCCGGTGGTGTCAGGGGTATTCGGAGCCTGGGGCAGGCTCGGATCTGGCTTCTCTGCAAACATTCGCCGAAGACAAGGGTGATCACTACATTGTTAACGGTCAAAAGACCTGGACATCCGGTGGGCAATGGGCTGACAAATGCTTTGCGCTTGTCCGGACCGACAAATCGAAGAAGCACGAAGGAATAACCTTCCTTCTCATTGATATGACGACGCCAGGCGTGACAACCAAACCGATTCGCCTGATCTCCGGAGCCAGCCCTTTTTGCGAAACCTTCTTTGACAATGTCGTAGTACCGAAGACAAACCGTGTTGGAAAGGAAGGAGAGGGTTGGACCATAGGGAAGCGATTGCTCCAGCACGAGCGTACCAATCTCGTCGGAGCGGGTGCGGGGCTCAATTCGAGCAAGTCACTGCCCGATTTGGCAAAGCAGTACGTCGGCACTGACCAAAACGGGAAGCTTCGCGATGCTGACCTTCGTGCAAGAATTGCAATGTTCGAGATGAAGTGGCGCGCTTTTCTGCAAACAGCGCGGCGGGTCGCCGACGAATCGAAGAGCGGGAACGGCGTTTCCGTCGCTTCGTCTATCCTGAAGATTGCCGGCACGAAATTCGGTCAGGAAAGGTCGGAGCTGTCGCTCGAAATCATGGGCATGCAGGGATTGGGCTGGGAAGGGGAAGGTTTCTCCCCCGACGAGCTCAGGACAACCCGCGGCTGGCTCGGCGGCAAGGCCACGACCATTTACGGCGGCTCGACCGAAATCCAGAATAACGTAATCGCCAAGCGGATTCTTGGCATGCTCGACCACCAGTAATCAGGATCAGCGAAATGGCGGTGCTTTCCGAAGAGCAGTCGATGCTGCGCGATATGGCGCAGGATTGGGTGAACAATGAGTCTCCAGTGAGCGCTTTCCGCAAGCTTAGGGATAGCGGTTCACGGCAAGGTTTCGATCCGGCTGTATATGCCGAAATGGCCTCAATGGGGTGGACCGGGATTGTCATTCCGGAAGCTTATGGAGGGACCGATTTCGGCTGGTTCAGTCTGGGTCTCGTGCTTGAAGAACTTGGCCGGACTCTGACCCCAAGCCCGCTGGCGAGCTCGAGTGCTGCCGCTGCAGCCATTGTGCTGGGTGGGTCCGATGAGCAGAAGGACAAGTGGCTTCCCAGGATCGCCGCAGGCGAAATCGTGGCCACATTGGCTACGGATGAAGGACCGCGGCACGGTCAGGGCGCAATCGAAACCAGACATTTCGATGGCAAGCTCTTTGGACGCAAGCAGTTTGTCGACAATGGTGACAGCGCTGACCTTTTCGTGGTCCTTGCGAGCGACGGTTGGTACCTGGTGGACGGCGGATCTGCGGGGCTTACGAGGTCCACGCGATCGATGACGGACAGTCGCAGCCATGCCGAGATCGGGTTCGATTCGGTTCCAGCAACGAAGTTGGATTGTGGCGGCGAAGGTTTGACAGACACGATCCTCGACCAGGCCCGGATCCTGTGTGCCATCGAGATGCTCGGGATGTGCCGGCAATTGTTCGACGTGACTTTGGATTATCTGAAGCAACGTATTCAGTTCGACCAGGTTCTGGCCTCGTTCCAGGCGCTACAGCATCGCATGGCCGCCTTGTTTACGGAAATCGAGCTGACCAGATCCGCAGTAGAAGGAGCCCTGGCTGCCCTTGACAATGGTGGAGACATTTCCGTCACCGCTGCGCAGGCCAAGGCGCTCGCCAATGACATGCTCAACACGATGAGCAGGGAGGCTATTCAACTGCATGGCGGCATCGGCATGACAGACGAGTTCGATGTCGGTCTCTATATCAAGCGGGCGCGCATACTTGAAAATGCGTTCGGGAATAGCGCTTTCATGCGGGATCGTTTTGCGCAGTTGCTCGCCTTCTGATGACCGACATCATGGAACAGCAGCCGAAAGCCTCTTCGACCCGCCAAGAACGAGAAGCTGCCTTCGATGCGCACGTCGAGTCCAATCTCAAGCGCAACTACATTTCGCATTTCTTGCATGGGATGTTGGGGTTGACGGGCTTCCGTTTGATATACGCCCCGACATTCATTCCGGCTTACGTGCAGATGTTGACCGGATCGACGGTGATGGTGGGACTTGGCCAGTCATTGTTGCAATTCGGCGCAATTGTCTCCCCCTTAGTCGCGGCCAATCGGATGGAGACCAAGGACTACGTGCTTCCCATGTCGGTACGAGCGGGAACGTTGGTCCGGTTGCAGATTCTTGGCCTTGCCTTATCGGGCTTTTTCATGAGCGGAATGCCGCTGGTTGTGGCGACATTCGTTTTTCTGTTCCTGATGGGTATTTTTCAAGGAATGCAGCGCGTTGCGTTTGCCCTGGTCATGGCCAAGGTCATTCCCATCTCTCGCCGAGGCCGTCTGCAGGCATGGCGCAATCTGGTCGGCGGAGCGATCGCCGCGCTGCTGTCCTACTCTGCAGGGAAATATCTCATACAGCACAATGTCTTCGGCAACGGATATGCCACGACATTCCTGGCGGCATTTGCTCTGACCTCGTTGGGCTTGCTTGCGCTCCAATTCGGAATGGTAGAGCCTCGCGCGCCGACGGTTAGGATCGAGGAGCCGCTCTTGCAGCGTTTGCGCCAGTTCCCGGTTTTGCTGGAGGACCGGGACTATCGCAATTTCGTTGTCGCGCAGGGACTCGCAATTTGTGCTCGCGTTTCAGCCCCTTTTTACATTCTCTATGCCCAAAAGTTGATGCCGCTCAGCGGTGAGACCATCGGTACCCTGTCTTTGGCGTACCTTGGAGCAGACACGGTCACAAACCTCATATGGGGGCATTTGGGTGACAAGCACGGTTACAGGGTATCACTCATCGGAGTGTTCATGCTCTGGGCATGTTCGATAGCACTGCTGTTTTTTGCCTGGTCTCCCGAGGCAATCGTGATGGCATTCTTTGGACTTGGCGCGGCTGCGTCAGGATATGTACTGGCAGCGGGCACCATAGTCTTGGAATTTGGCCTACGGGAAGATGTTCCCATGCGGCTGGCTTTTGTCACGACAGTCGAGGGCATCGTTTCGACAATCGGACCAATCTTTGCCGGTCTACTTATCGGTGCGGTAGGCTTCGGGCCACTCCTAGGCTTGTCACTTGGGTTCATTCTCATTTCGCTCATGATCATGACCTTTTGGGTTAATGAGCCTCGGCACCGTGACCGCGTCGAAGAGATGGCTTCGCTATCATCCTATGATTAGCCTTTGACTTGGTGGCGAGCAGCCACCGAGGCCTCGAAGGAGTTGGACCATAGAAGGCAAGGATTTGGGTCAGCGATTCGCCGCGCCTCGTCGTATCGCAGCAATGCTTCGGTCGGCGTGAAACTGCGGGTAACCTGTCTTGCAGTCGGCGGTTCCGCATCCTGTGCGTGGTCGACGATTATGCGCGGGAATGCCTGGCGCTGGAGGCCGACGCGTCGCTATCGTGCCTGCGGGTCGCGCGGGAGTTGACGCGGCTGAACGGGAAGCGCGGCAAGCCGCATACGGTGGTCAGCGACAACGGCACCGAGCTGACCAGCATGGCGATCCTGCGCTGGAACAAGGAGCGCAACGTCGAGTGGCACTACATCGCGCCGGGCAAGCCATATCAGAACGGGTTCATCAAAAGCTTCAATGCGCGCCTGCGGGACGAGTTCCTGATCGAGACAATCTTCACCAGCCTCGCCCATGCTCGCCAGGAGCTGGATGTCTGGCGGAATGACTACAACCACTTCCGGCTCCACTCGAGCTTCGGGAACCGAACCCCGGACGAGTTCGTGGCTGGATCAATCGGCAAACCGTATTGGGGGCATGCCCTCAATACGGTTGTTGCCATCTCGCCCAAGCATGGACATCAATTCGGCCCAAGGCTCTACTCGTAGCTGGTAGATACTTCGGGCTCAGACCAAGGGGAGCACGTCAGGGCTAGACAATTCCCGTTCCCAGGGCCGATTCAATGAGGGGAATTGCAGAGACATCGAATTCGGGCTTTGACCAGTGACGAAGGTCTCGCGCAGTATTGATCGCAACAGTCAGGGCTTGCCCGGCGAGCAGAGGATCGACTGGACGAAAAGAACCTTCGGTGATGCCATCAATCACAAGGTTGGTGAAACGTCGAGTTATCCTGGCCGAGCGCTCCAATGCACCGCCCTTGATTTCTAACGGTAAGAGCTGAAGCGAGGCGGTCCGCAGGAAGGGCTCCTCTCCATTCAGCTGTATTTCGAGAAGCTTGTGCATGGCCGAACGCAATTTGTCCGCGCAGGTCCAGTCTTCCTTCTCCACTGCTCGCTGAACGTGAGTTATTCTCAGATATGTCCGATCAAAACATTGCAGCACGAGGTCGTCCTTCGCCTCGTTATGGTGGTAGAAACTTCCCTTCGTCACTTGAAGGTCAGAGGCAATCCGATCCACCGAAGCGCCACGATAACCGCGCGCGTTGATCAGCTTGGTCGCAGAACGCAAAAACGCATCTTGTTCCTTCTCCGCTGCAGGTTCCACGTCGGAACAGCTCAATTGATGCGAATTCCATTGACCTCCGGAAGGCATCAGACCGTTTCGAAAGAGTTCCATCATCCTAGATCTTACGCGGTCGAAGTCTCCACTTGAATAGAAGCGCAACCAGTTCGGCATCGCATAGATATTGTCGAGCAGCAGGTGTGCCTTCACGATATTGGCGGCCCGTTCGGATTCGGACGAGTCCGTTCCAAAAAATCCTCTCACCAACCTGAAAATCTCTACGTATCTGCGGTTGAGCCGTGATCCCATAGGCTCTTCGAGTGCGCGCAGTTCGCCTATATGTGCTCTTCGCGCGGCTTCGCCGCGATGGGCTCTCGCCAGACTCTTCAACTCCAGTCGCAAGAACTGCTCGACACGGGTATCTGGGGTGGCGAAGCTCGCCGCGGACAAGGCATGGGAATGAAGTTCGTCCAGACCCCTATCCAATACCGCCTCGGCAAGATTCTCCTTCTTCTTGAAATAGTATGTCACGCTCGGAGCGCTCAGACCAATCCGGTCAGCGACATCCGAAAACGTCATTCCCCCGATTCCAACCTCATTCATGACCTCGGTCGCGATACCGATGATTGCGTCCCGCTTTCTTTGGAAGCGAGCTGTGCGGGCTGACGACTGTTCTTGAGGAGTGTTCATGGCTAGCGCTTGTAGTGCATCGTCTCGCAATGGCCAGATAGATTGCCGGACCGTGGATTTCTGCAAATCTCTATCCGGGATTAACGCCGTGCTCAAGTTCCTGGACTGAGGGCACTTGACTAAACTCAGTGCCAAGAATCAACCAAATTCACACAAAGGGTATGGCCCATGATAGCTTGGTATTCTTGACAAAGTCGCAATCTTAAAGGATGCGGTTTGCTCAACAGGGTAGGTGAGGGCTGACTTGGCAGGTCTCTTCCATTTTTTGCCCTCAACTAAGATGTTCTGAATGACAGGAGGCAGGCTTGAGCAAGGTTATCGGCTCCGCACGGGCGTTTCATCATGGAATCGAAGAGCTCATAGGGATTCTGAATGTCCGGCAACTGGGCGATGATCTCTTTGAGGGCGCATCGGTCGAGGGAGCGGTAGGCCGAGTGTTTGGAGGTCAGGTTGTCGCGCAAGCGTTGGGTGCGGCAGAACAGACCGTTGACCCGTCGAAGGTGCCTCATTCACTACATGCATATTTCATGCGGGCTGGGAATGCGGCCGAGCCGATCCGTTACAGAGTTGAACGCGATCGCGACGGACGGAATTTTTCGACCCGGCGCGTCGTTGCTCTTCAGCGCGAACAGCCCATACTTTCGGCGATGGTGAATTTCCAGATCGCCGAGGGCGGTCCGTCGCATCAGATTGAAATGCCGGACGTCAAGGGCCCCGATGAATTGCCGCCGAGGGAGCGCACTGGTAGCGGCGGTGCTGGGCCAAGATTCAGGCCCTTCGAAATGAGGCCGGTCTTTGGTTTGGAGTCGATGATTGGCGGGGCCAAGCTGGCGCCAGCTACCCAAGTCTGGTTCAAAGCGAACGGGGAGCTCCCCGACGACCAGGCGTTTCATCGCCGGGCGTTGGCATACGTATCGGATAGCAATCTTTTGGGGGCTGCGATGCTTCCGCACGGAATCGGCTGGCAGACGCCGGGAACGCAAACCGCGAGCCTCGATCATGTGCTGTGGCTTCACGAGCCGGTTCGTGCGGATGAATGGCACCTCTATGTGACTGACAGTCCTTGGTCGGGTCACGCCCGCGGTTTGGTTAGAGGGAGCATCTTCAATACCGCAGGCAAGTTGGTTGCCAGCTCGGCTCAGGAGGGGCTGGTGCGGATCTTGGGGGGGTAAATTCGGAAGATTGCAAAAACAGGGCGCGCATTGCCAGCCTAAGGTCAAGGTGGAGGTCGTGCCGAGGAAGCGAAAAATTGACCGGTTGAAAGTATGCTTTCAACTGTTGCTGGCGCCGATGGTTCGGGTTTGGCGGTGATCTGCGCGCACGTGAATGTGCTGGGAAGGCCATACCTCAAACTTGAAAATATTCTCTAGGGCTTGCGAATCTGGCACTAATCTGCATACTGGATGCGTCCAGATGTAGACCAAAAACCGGAGGGATGTCCATATGCGTGAGGCGTACATTGTTTCCACGGCGCGTACCCCGTTGGCGAAGTCCGTCCGGGGGGCGTTCAATGCAACTCACCCAGTGCAGCTGGGGGCCTGGTCAGTCGAGGCCGCAGTAAAACGAGCAGGTCTCGAAGGTGGTGAGATTGACGACGTCGTCATTGGCGTTGCGACTCAGGGTGGAGCCCAGGGATTCAACATGGGACGGCAGATCGCCCTTCGCGCCGGGCTTCCCGTCGAAATTTCCGGAATGACGATGGACCGCCAGTGTTCGTCCGGCTTGATGGCGGTCGCGACAGCGGCAAAGCAAATCATCGTTGATCGAATGGATATTTGCGTTGCCGGCGGCGCAGAATCGATCAGCGCCATGCGCGCCGGGGCTTCGAAGCCGGCTCGTGATGAAGGACTTCGGGAAATGTATCCCGACGTCTTCATGCCGATGATGGGAACTGCGGAAGTCGTTGCCAAGCGATACGGCATCGGCCGTCTGGCTCAGGACGAATACTCGGTGCGCTCGCAGAAGCTTACGGCAGCTGCGCAGGCAGGCGGAAAATTCGACGAAGAGATCATTCCGGTCACGACAGTCATGGACGTCACTGACAAGGCGACCGGCGAAGTTTCAAAGCGCGAAGTCACCATCAAGATGGATGACTGCAACAGGCCAGACACGACCCTGGAAAGTTTGTCGGCGCTTCAGCCGGTGATGGGTGAAGGCTATTGTATTACCGCCGGAAACGCGAGCCAATTGTCCGATGGTTCGTCTGCGGTGGTGATGATGGAGGCTCAAACCGCGGTCGCTCGAGGCCTTGCACCGCTCGGGCGTTACGTCGGAATGGCAGTTGCGGGCACAAAGCCTGACGAGATGGGAATAGGCCCGGTTTTTGCGATTCCGAAGCTGCTAAAGCGGTTCGATCTCGGGATTGACGATATCGGTCTTTGGGAATTGAACGAAGCCTTTGCGGTTCAGGTCCTCTATTGTCGCGATCAGCTCGGAATTCCGGACGAAAGATTGAATGTCAATGGAGGGTCTATCTCGATTGGCCATCCTTTCGGGATGACCGGAGCGCGTTGCGTCGGGCATGCCCTCATTGAGGGGAAGCGGCGAGGGGTGCGCTACGTTGTCGTTACGATGTGCGTTGGAGGCGGCATGGGAGCGGCCGGATTGTTTGAAGTACTTTGAACGAGTCAATTGGCTTCCTGGCCGTCATAGGCAAGTCATTGTCCGGACCTCTGACGGCCTCCCATTTTTTTAGCGCAAACAAGTCTGCTTGTGAGTCCCGGTGGAGCTATGCCAATGAAAGCCCTGGTCTGCGTAAAGCGCGTGATCGACTATAACGTGAAGCCGCGGGTCAAGTCCGACGGCACCGGCGTCGATCTTGCCAACGTCAAGATGAGCATGA
>JAFEEX010000075.1 GCA_018240895.1 Pseudomonadota bacterium
TAGGCATCCACCGTGCCGACATCGCGCCAATAGGCTTCATTCTCGTTGCTGGAACGCACACAGGAGCGCGAAAAGCGGTGCGCCACCGCCTTGGCGTTGACCACCAGCCAGGGAATGATGTCCTTGCCGAAATCGCGCGAGGAGCCCGGTGTCGCGGCGTCGCGGCGCAACTGTTCGATCAAAAACCGGGTCTGGAAGACATAGACGCCCATCGAGGCCAGCGACATGTCCGGATTGTCCGGCATGCCGGGGGGATCGGCGGGCTTTTCGACAAAATCGATGACGCGGCCGCTAGGATCGACCGCCATCACGCCGAATCCGGTCGCCTGATGCCGCGGCACTTCCAGACAGGCGATGGTCACATCGGCCTGCTGGTCGCAATGCTGCTGCAGCATCAGCTCATAGTCCATTTTGTAGATATGATCGCCCGCCAGGATCACCATATATTCGGGGCCATGGCCTTCGATGATATCGATATTCTGGAACACGGCGTCGGCGGTACCGGCATACCATTGCGTTTCCGACACGCGCTGTGAGGCGGGAAGCACGTCGAAGCTTTCGTTGCGCTCCGGCCTGAGGAAGTTCCAGCCCTGTTGCAAATGCCGGATCAGCGAATGGGCCTTGTATTGGGTGGCGACACCGATGCGGCGGATGCCGGAATTGATCGCGTTGGACAGCGCGAAATCGATGATGCGGGCCTTGCCGCCGAAATAGACCGCGGGCTTGGCGCGGCGTGCGGTGAGCTCGGCCAGCCGGCTGCCGCGGCCGCCAGCCAGGACATAGGCCATCGCGTCACGCGCCAGGGGCTGTCTCAGGCGATCGGCCATAGTTTCCTCGTTCTCAGCCGGCAAATTCCAACATGATCGTCGCCAGCGGCGGCAGCGTCAAACTTGCGCCGCCGTTTTCGGCGGTCACCGCGCCCAGATTGCCCAGGCCGCTGCCGCCATACTGTAGCGCGTCGCTGTTAACCATCTCTTTCCAGGTGCCGTCCTCCGGCAGGGGCACCCGGTATCCATGCCGGGGGACCGGTGTCATATTGGCGATGACGGCGATGGGAGCCGCCCCCGGGGCGCGGCGAATCCAGGCAAAGACCGAATTCTGCTTGTCGTCCACCACCGCCCAGGAAAAGCCTTCGCTCTCGCAATCTCGCGCATGCAGCGCGGGTTTTTCGCGATAGAGCTTGTTAAGGTCTCTTACCAAAGCGCGAATGCCGGCATGAGCGGGGGCGTCCAAAAGCTCCCAATCCAGAGCCCTGCTTTCGCTCCATTCCCGCCGTTGCGCGAATTCCTGACCCATGAACAACAGTTTTTTGCCGGGGTATCCCCACATCAACGCATAATAGGCCCGAAGGTTCGCGAACTTCTGCCAATCGTCGCCCGACATTTTTGTCAGCAACGAGCCTTTGCCATGCACCACCTCGTCATGGCTCAGCGGCAGGACGAAGTTCTCGCTAAACGCATAAGTCAGGCCGAAGGTGATCTCGTTGTGATGGTGCCTTCGGTGGACCGGATCACGTGCCATGTATTGCAGCGTGTCATGCATGAAGCCCATGTTCCATTTGAAGCCGAAGCCCAGCGCCGCACGCGGGCCTTCGTCATAGGCGGGCTGGCTTACCCCCGGCCAGGCGGTGCTTTCCTCGGCAATGGTCAGGATCCCGGGGTGAGTGGCGTAGAGCGCCTTGTTGGTCGCGCGCAGGAAATCCACCGCCTCCCAGTTCTCGCGCCCGCCATCGGCGTTGGGAATCCATTCCCCCGCCTTGCGCGAATAGTCGCGGTAGAGCATCGAAGCGACCGCATCGACCCGCATCCCGTCAACGTGATAGCGCTCGGCCCAGAACAGCGCATTGTTGACCAGAAACGAGGCCACTTCACGCCGCCCGAAATTGTAGATCGCGGTGTTCCAGTCGGGGTGGAAACCAAGCCGCGGGTCTTCGTGTTCGTAAAGCGCGGTGCCGTCGAAATGCGAAAGGCCGTGTTCGTCGGTGGGGAAATGCGCCGGCACCCAGTCGATCAACACGCCGATCCCGGCACGGTGCGCGCCATCAATAAAGCGGGCGAGGCCCTGCGGATCGCCAAAGCGTGCGCTGGGCGCATAGAGCCCGGTGGTCTGGTAACCCCATGACGGATCGTAGGGATGCTCACTGACCGGCAGGAACTCGATATGGGTGAAACCCATGTCGACGACATAGGGTATCAGCCGCGCGGCCATTTCATCCCAGGTCAGGAACCAGCCGTTGTCGTCGCGCTGCCACGATCCGGGGTGAACCTCATAGATCGAGATCGGTTGGCGGCGCGGATCGGCCCTGGCCCAGAAATCGCGGTGCGCCGCGTCGCCCCAATCCGGCTTGCCGGTGCGGGTGGTGAGCGAGGCGGTCCTGGGCCGCAATTCGGACGCGAAGGCAAAGGGATCGGCCTTCAAGGGCTGGACCGTGCCGTCCGGCCCGACGATCCGGTACTTATAGGCGCGCCCCTCACCAATGTCGGGCGCGAACAGTTCCCACACCCCGATATCGGCGCGTTTGCGCATCGGGTGGCGGCGATGGTCCCAGTCGTTGAAATCACCGACCAGGCTGACCAGCCGTGCATTGGGTGCCCAGACAGCGAAGTGAACGCCGTCTGCCCCTTCGTGGCGAAGGCAATGCGCCCCCAATTTGTCGAACAGGCGGCGGTGCGTACCTTCATTGATCAGGAAATCGTCGGTTGGCCCCAGTACCGGGCCGAATGAATAGGGATCGGTCACCCACCATTCGCTACCCTGTGCCCGGCAGCGATATTTCACCGCACGCGGTTTGCCCTTGATCCGGCCTTCGAACAATCCGCGATCGTCAACCCGTTCCAGTTTGCCCAGCTTCGCGTCTTTCAGGCTGAACGCCGCAACCTCTTGCGCGCCCGGCTGGATTGTGCGGGCAAAAGTCCCGTCCGGCCCGGCGTGAGTGCCAAGCAAGGCAAAGGGATCGGCATGGGTGCCGTCAAGCAGGGCAGCGATCGCGGCTTTGGGTGGTTTCACAGGACTCCCCAGATCTCCCTGGCATATTCACCGATGGTCCGGTCGGACGAAAACCAGCCGACATTGGCGATGTTGCGCAGTGCAGCAGCCCGCCAGCTCGGCTGATCGACCCACCGCCGATCGACTTCGCGCTGAGCGGCCGCATAGGAGCCAAAATCCGCTGCGATCATGAACCAGTCATGGTCATAAATCCCGCCCATCAGATCGGCATAGCGCGCAGGATCATCGGGGGAAAACACGCCGGAGGCGATCGAGTTGACCGCCTGTTGCAATTCGCGGTTGCCCTCAATCACGGAGCGTGGATCATAGCCGTTGGCGCGCTTTTGTGCCACTTCTTCTGCGGTCAGCCCGAAGATCACGATGTTGTCATCGCCCACCCGGTCCTTGATTTCGATGTTGGCCCCGTCCAGCGTGCCGATGGTCAGCGCGCCGTTAAGCGCGAATTTCATATTGCCGGTGCCTGATGCTTCCATCCCGGCAGTGCTGATCTGTTCGGACAGATCGGCGGCGGGAATAATCCGCTCGGCCAGGCTGACGTTGTAATTGGGAACGAAAACGACCTTCAGCAGGCCACCCACCGCCGGATCGGAATTGATCCGGCGCGCCACGTCATTGGCCAGCTTGATGATCAATTTGGCGTTGTGATAACTCGCCGCCGCCTTTCCGCCGAAAATCTTGACCCGGGGCACCCAGTCCTTTTCCGGATGACTGCGCATCTCGTCATAAAGCGCGACGGTCTCGATCAGGTTGAGCAGTTGCCGCTTGTATTCGTGGATGCGCTTGATCTGGACGTCAAACAGCGCATCGGGATCAAGCGCGATACCGGTCAGGTCTTCCAGATGAGCAGCCAGCGCAACCTTGTTAAGCCGCTTCACCGCGGCGACCCGTTCTTGCAGAGCGGGATCGCTGGCCAGCGGAGCCAGCCGGACAAGCTGTTCAGCATCGTCCAGAAAACCATCGCCAATCGCGTCGCGCAGCACGGCGGTAAGGCCGGGGTTGCACTGTTGCAGCCAGCGGCGCGGGGTTACCCCGTTGGTCTTGTTGTTGATCAGCGCCGGATAAAGGCGGTTGAGGTCGGAAAAGACCGTCGTTTTCATCAGTTCGGTGTGGATCGCCGCAACACCGTTGACGCTGTGCGAACCGACAAAGGCCAGGTTGGCCATCCGGACCCGGCGCTCTCCCCCTTCGCCGATCAGCGAGATCGCCGCGATTGCCGCGTCGTCCAGGCCCACGCGGTGCGCGTCCTTGATCACGTAGCTGTTGATCGCATAGATGATCTGCATATGGCGCGGCAGCAACCGTTCGAATAGCGGCAACGGCCAGGATTCCAGCGCCTCGGGCAGCAGGGTGTGATTGGTATAGGCAATGGTGCGCCGGGTAATATCCAGCGCCTCGTCAAACGACAGGCCGTGATCGTCGATCAGCAACCGCATCAATTCGGCCACTGCCACCGCCGGATGGGTATCGTTAAGCTGGATCGCCGCTTCATCCGGCAGGGTGCGGATGTCGTGTTCATACTGCACGTGGCGGCGGACGATGTCCTGGATAGAGGCGGCGGTGAAGAAGTATTCCTGACGCAGCCGCAATTCTTGCCCGGCGGCGCTCGAATCCGCCGGATAGAGCACCCGCACCAGCGAATCTGCGCGGACCTGTTCGGCCAGCGCGCCAAAATGGTCGCCGGCGTTGAAGGCATCGAGCCGGATCGGGTCGATCGCATTGGCGGTCCACAGCCGCAGCGTATTGACCCGCTTGCCGCGCCAGCCAACCACCGGGGTATCAACCGCCGTTGCCTCGACCAGTTCGGCCGGCTTCCACCGCGCCCGCTGGCCCTCGGTCACAACTTCGCCACCAAAGCCGATACGGTAACTGCTTTCGCGGCGCTCAAACTCCCATGGGTTGCCGTGGGCCAGCCAGGTTTCAGGTAGTTCAACTTGCCAGCCATCCTGAATCCGCTGGCGGAACATCCCGTTTACATAACGAATGCCATAGCCATAGGCAGGGATATCCAGCGTGGCGAGGCTTTCCATGAAACAGGCGGCCAGCCGGCCAAGGCCGCCGTTGCCCAGCGCCGCATCGGGTTCAAGCTCCTCGATCTCGGCCAGGTCAAGCCCGTGCGCGCGCAGCGCCGCCTCCATATCCGCAGTCAGCCCCAGGTTTGACAGGGCATCGCGCAGCAACCGACCGATCAGGAATTCAAGGCTGAGATAGTAAACCCGCTTGCCGCCCGCGGCATAGGTCCGCGTGGTCGAATCCACCCAGGCATCGACGATCCGGTCACGCAGCGCCTTGACCGCTGCATTGAACCAGTCGTGCGGCTTGGCCGCCATCTCGTTCTTGCCGACGCGATAACGCAGCGATTCCAGAATCGCGTGATCAAGATCGGGGGTAGAAGGCTTGGCGGACTGCTGCACCAGAATTGTATCTCCATTACCGCATCAAGACGTTTGAAGCCTGTTTGGCGGAAGCGGTATGAAATGCATTTCATGCCACCAGCTTTTGCAAAGACTAGGCGCAACTGGGCCTGCGCAGCAACAGCAATCGCTGCCTTGCAATCGTATTTGCGCCGGGCAAAGCGGTTCAATTCGGGAATCCGGTGCTGGGCCGGGTGCCCAAGTGATTCGCGACTGGGCGGTGCCGGCACGTTTTCAAAATGGGCCAGAATGCACATTGACATTGCCCGCCGCCGAAAGCCGGATACCAAGGGAAAGCGCCCGCACGGAACCTCACCGGTCACAACCTGCGGCCGAGCGCACACGCGTCAAATCGCTTGTCTATCAAACCGATATGAAAAGGCCCCGGAAATCCGGGGCCTTGCCAAATTCCAGTAAGGGTAGTGCTTACTTGCCCCAACCCAACAGAATAGTTGTATGGTCAAAAATGCCACGGGTGGGCTTGGCAATCTGCTTCTTCGCCATGGGTCCATCCTTCCGGTTGCCGAGAAAAATCCCCGGACCAGAGGAGGGTTAACCCAATTTTAAGGTTAATCAAGAGTTAAAATTTCTCCTGTCGCGCAATTGTGTCCCGTTCTCGTTCAAAAAGCGCCGTCAAGGCATCAACCCCGATCGGCCTGGATATGTAAAAACCCTGTGCCCGGTCGCAATTGAGCGACTTCAGGATTTTCAGGGTGCGCTCATCCTCGATCCCTTCGGCGGTGATCTTGCGCTTCAGGGTGTGTGCCAGAGCAATTGTCGATCGTACCAAGACCTGATCGCGCGACGAATTGGCCAGATCGGTAATGAATTGCTTGTCCAGCTTTAGCTCGTCGAACGGAATTGTCCGCAGATATTCAAGCGTGGCATTGCCCGTGCCATAGTCATCGATCGAAATCACCGCCCCCATTGCACTAAGACGCTCAAGATTCGTCTTGGCCGCCCGGTCTGATGCGAGCGCGGCAGTTTCGGTGATTTCCAGCTTGATATTTTGCGGGGGGAATTGATAGTGTTCAAGCAAGGCCGCAAGCGTATCGGCCAGTCCCGCTTTTGACAGCAATTTGGCTGAAATGTTGACCCCGATCGCTACCTCGGGATGGGCGGCAATTATGTGCCTGGTTTCGCGCAGCGCCTTGGCAAATACATAACGGCTCAGACGATCGATGCGGTTGGTCGATTCGGCTTGGGCGACGAAGTCGGCCGGGGGGATCGGTCCGCGCGTGGGATGATTCCACCTGATCAGCGCCTCTGCGCCAATGATCAGGTTTGACTTGATATCAAGCTGCGGCTGGTAAACCACCGCGAGCGTGTCGGCGGCGATGGCGTCATCAAGTTCGGACATCAGCGAAAGACGCCATTTGTCGTCATCCTGCTGTCGCCCCTGGGCCAGGACATAGGTGGTGTTGGCGGCTGCGGCCTGTTCGGCGGCAACCTTGGCGGCGGTGATGCGTGTTTCCGCAGCATCGTCGACAAAGGTGTCGATACCGATCGCGAAATCGATGTCGATCGTCGCCTTGCCGATCCGGACCGTGGAAAGCAGGTTGGAAAGCCCGTCAATATGATCGGCAAGCTGGTCCGGGGGAACGTCGGGCAAAAGCCAGAACAGGGTGTTGCCGGTGTGATGAACCAGATCACCGTTGCTGGTCACTGCAATCGGGCGTGACAACGCATTGAGCAGGTCGGATTGGGAAATGTCGGGGTAAGCTGCAAGGATCTGATGATAGTTCTTGATCATCATTGCTGCCACCAGGTGATGATCAATTTCCTGTTGCCGTGCGAACGCAACCATGTTCGGCAGTTGCGAGATCGCGTCGTGTGTTTCTGCCGTGGTGATGGCTTTCAACTGGTGAGAGCGATAGGCGACGATTGCGTAGAGCAGCACCGCTGGAAGGTAGTCGATTGTCAGGAAGTAATGATCGGTAATGAACGGAACGAAAACGGTTGCGCTCAATGCAGTCAGATAGAGCTTGTTCGCCCTTCCCCGCGTTTTCGCCTTCAATGTCGCCCCTGCAAGAATGATTGCAGCGGCAAAGGGGAATAACCAACTGATGCGACGCGGGCTGCCCTCTGTCAGGGTTTGCGCACCGATCACATGAAAAAACACACCAGGCACCCAACCCTGGCCTAGTACTTGACGTGTATCTGGAATGCGCGGTGAATTTGGGCCGACGATGACAATCTTGCCATTCAACCCGTGGGTCGCTGACTTGTGATCGTAGATGTCGATAAAGCTGCGCGTCGGCACTGTGGCTGCACGAATGCGCCAATCCGGTCGATAGATTGCGTCAGTGGATGCATACTTTCCAGCGACATCCGCTGAAATCGTGGAAATAAGTCGCCCCTTGTAGATGTCTGAAAATTTGAATTCCGCTGAAAGACCAAACGGCGTTAGCTCACCATTGAGACTGGCGAGCTTTACGTAGGGTTCGTAGATCGGATTGGGACCAAGGTTGGTCACCCTGTTGTTGAACTTGTCGGGACTACGGATCACGCCGAGTGTGACGAGTCCTGGGTGTCGCTTCAGGGTTTCGACCAGTTCCGCAGAACCAGGTGCGTCGTTGATGTCATGAAACGAACGATCATAGTAAATGTGCTTGACCCCGGCCTGAGCCAGATTCTCGATCACCCGGGCGTCAAAGGATTCGCTGAAGTCAAGGGTGGTCCGAGCAAGAGTGTGATCGTCAAGACCGATAACTGCAATTTTACCATCAGCCGGGCGCTGATTGACAGCGTTGCGCCCGCCGCGCCACAAATCCTCTAGCGGTTCGGTCCCCTCGATCGCGCCGCACAGGGCCGTGACGGCCAGTGCCGTCAGAAATATGCTGGTACGCGAGGCGCGCTTCTTTGCTCGTGCGTTAGTCATGCGTAGTTGCTCGATCAAGCTGCGACCCGGTTTCGTTGGAGTCTGCCCTAGCAAGCGCGTGCAAAGATATTATTAACGATGATCCCGGGTGATTTGTCTGTGCGCACCGCAACAGCCGGCCAAAACCCGGGTAATGAGCCGGAGCCTGCCGGCGTTCGGGGGGTGAGCGAAACTCGATTTCAGCGCGGCAGTTCGCTGGTCCCCATCAGCGCTTCGTCAACCGCGCGGGCGGCCTGGCGGCCTTCGCGGATCGCCCAGACCACCAGGCTTTGCCCGCGCCGCATATCGCCGCAGGCGAAGATCTGCGGGTCACTGGTCCGATAGTCGGTCACGTTGGCGGCAACATTGCCGCGTGGGTCAAGATCGACCCCGGCCTGGCCAAGCAGACCTTGCTTGCGCGGACCGGTAAAACCCATGGCGAGGAAGATGAGGTCAGCCTTGAGGGTGAACGCGCTGCCCGGAATTTCCTGCATCCGGCCCTCGACCCATTCGACCCGCACGCAGTCTAGCCCGGTCACCCGTCCGTCACTGCCGGAAACGCGCTTGGTCAGGATCGCCCAATCGCGATCGACCCCCTCTTCATGGCTGGAGGAGGTACGCAGCTTCATCGGCCAGTCGGGCCAGGTCAGCGCCTTGTCTTCCTTTTCCGGCGGCCGCGGCATGATCTCGATCTGCGTGACCGAGGCGGCACCCTGACGGTTGGAGGTTCCGACACAGTCGCTGCCGGTATCGCCGCCGCCGATCACCACCACATGTTTGCCCGCCGCCGACAGTGTCCCGCGCGGCGCGGCGCGGACTTCATCATCGCCGGCGTTGCGCTTGTTCTGCTGGGTGAGGAATTCCATGGCCAACCGCACGCCCGACAGTTCGGCCCCGGGGATTTCGAGACGCCGGGGTTCCTCCGCGCCGCCCGAAAGGACCACCGCGTCAAAGTTTTCCTTCAGCGATGCAACCGATATGGTTACTCCGACTTCGGTTGAGGTGCGAAATTGGACGCCTTCAGCCTCCATCTGCACCGCGCGGCGGTTGATCAGGTGCTTTTCCAGCTTGAAGTCGGGAATGCCGTATCGCAGCAATCCGCCGATCCGATCGTTCTTCTCAAACACCGTTACCGAATGGCCGGCGCGGGCAAGCTGCTGGGCGCAGGCCAGGCCGGCCGGGCCGGACCCGACCACGGCGACCGATTTCCCGGTCCGCCTTTCGGGCGCTTGCGACAAGATCCAGCCCTGTTCCCAGCCTTTGTCGACGATCGCGCATTCGATTGATTTGATCGTCACCGGCTGGTCGATGATGTTCAGCGTGCAACTCGCCTCGCACGGGGCGGGGCAAATGCGGCCGGTGAACTCGGGGAAGTTGTTGGTGCTGTGCAGCACTTCCAGCGCATTGCGCCAATCGCCCTCATAGACCAGATGGTTCCAGTCCGGGATGATGTTGTTCACCGGGCAGCCGTTGTGGCAATAGGGAATGCCGCAGTTCATGCACCGCGAAGCCTGCGCGCGCAGCGCGGGTTCGGTGTGGGGAACCACGAATTCCTTGTAATGCTTCACCCGTTCCTTGGGATCGTCATAGCTGCGATCCTGCCGGTCGAGTTCCAGAAAGCCGGTTTCCTTACCCATTGTAATTTCCTGCCTGCATTGTCGTGCGTCCCGCCCCATCGGGGCGGGTATCTGCTGCTTCGCGAGTCCTCACTCCGCCGCCACCGAGGCCGCTTCCAGCCGCTCGGCCTCAAGCTGTTTCAGCGCCTTGGCATAGTCGCGTGGCATGACCTTGACGAACTGGCTGACCGTGGTTTGCCAATCGTCCAGCAATGCGCGGGCGCGCTTCGATCCGGTGTGGAGGTGGTGGCGCTCCAGCAGGATGCGCAGCCGCTCAGCATCGTGGCGCAGCATGTCGCCCATGCCGGAATCGCTGGCGCTGACGGTGCGCTGCTGCGGGCGGCCCGCGCCGTCCTCCTCGTCGCGCTCGGTGCTGACCGGCAGCAGATCGACCTGCGCCGGGTTGCACAGCCGGGCGAATTGCCCCTCGGGGTCATAGACATAAGCCACTCCGCCCGACATGCCCGCGGCAAAGTTGCGCCCGGTCTTGCCCAGCACGGCGACCACGCCGCCGGTCATGTATTCNNTTCGCAGCCGTGATCGCCGCAGCCTTCGGCCACCGCCACCGCGCCCGAATTGCGCACCGCAAAGCGTTCTCCGGCGACGCCGTTGAAGAACGCCTCGCCCGCGATCGCACCGTAAAGGACGGTGTTGCCGACGATGATGTTTTCGGTCGCTTCGCGCTCAACGTGAGGCGGCTGGCGCACGATCACCCGCCCGCCCGACAGGCCCTTGCCGACATAGTCGTTGCCATCGCCGGTCAGGTCCAGCGTTATGCCATGGGCCAGGAATGCGCCGAAGCTTTGCCCCGCAACCCCGGTCAGCTTGATCTTGATTGTGTTGTCGGGAAGCCCGGCATGGCCGTATTTCTTCGCCACCGCGCCGGAAAGCATCGCCCCGACGGTGCGGTTGACGTTGATGACCTTGCGTTCGATCACCACGGCCTGCTTGCGCTCGATCGCGTCGGCAGCGGCGGCGATCAGATCGTTGTCGAGCGCCTTGTCCAGCCCGTGATCCTGGGTGGTCGACCAGTTCAGGCTGGGGCTGTCGCCCAGCGGAACTTGATGCAGGATGCGGCTGAGGTCGATGCCCTTGGCCTTCCAGTGATCGATCGCCCCGCGCATATCCAGCCGGTCAACCCGGCCAACCATCTCGGCCAGGGTCTTGAAACCCAGTTCGGCCATGATCGCGCGCAGTTCTTCCGCCACGAAGAAGAAATAGTTGATCACGTGTTCGGGCTGGCCGGTGAAGCGCGCGCGCAGCACCGGGTCTTGCGTCGCCACGCCGACCGGACAGGTGTTGAGGTGGCACTTCCTCATCATGATGCACCCGGCGGCAATCAGCGGTGCGGTGGCAAAGCCGAACTCGTCCGCGCCCAGCAGCGCGGCCACTGCCACGTCGCGTCCGGTGCGCAGGCCGCCGTCCGCCTGCACGCAGATGCGGCTGCGCAGGTTGTTGAGGATCAGCGTCTGCTGGGTTTCAGCCAGGCCGATTTCCCACGGGCTGCCGGCGTGAGTCAGGCTGGTCAGCGGTGATGCGCCGGTGCCGCCTTCATAGCCCGAGATCGTGACATGATCGGCCCGCGCCTTGGAAACGCCCGCGGCCACCGTGCCGACGCCGACTTCGGAGACGAGCTTGACCGAGACCCGCGCCCCGGTGTTGACGTTCTTCAGATCGTGGATCAACTGGGCCAGATCCTCGATCGAATAGATGTCGTGGTGCGGCGGCGGGCTGATCAGGCCGACGCCGGGGGTCGAATGGCGGGTCGCGCCGATGGTCTTGTCAACCTTGTGGCCGGGAAGCTGGCCGCCTTCGCCGGGCTTGGCACCCTGGGCCATCTTGATCTGCACGTCATCGGCATTGACCAGATATTCGGCGGTTACGCCAAAGCGACCGCTGGCGACCTGCTTGATCGCGCTGCGCATCGAATCGCCGTTGGCCAGGGGCTTGAACCGGGCCGGGTCTTCGCCGCCCTCGCCAGTGTTTGATTTGCCGCCAATGCGGTTCATCGCCACGGCCAGGGTGGTGTGCGCCTCCCACGAGATCGAGCCATAGCTCATCGCCCCGGTGGCGAAGCGCTTGACGATCTCGCTGGCCGGCTCAACCTCGCTGATGTCGATCGGCTTTTCGGCGTTCTTGAACGCCATCAGCCCGCGGATCGTCAGCATCCGCTGGGACTGATCGTTGATCGACTTGGCGAACTCGGCATAGTTCTTGAAATCGCCCGCGCGCACCGCGTGCTGCAGGTTGGCGACGTTCTCGGCGGTCCAGGCGTGTTCCTCGCCGCGCAGGCGCAGGCCATACATTCCGCCCACGTCCAGCATCGACTTGTAGATCGGGTTGTCGCCATAGGCGGCCTGATGGCGGCGGACGGTTTCCTCTGCCACTTCGGCCAGGCCCACGCCCTCGATCGTGGTCGCGGTGCCGGTGAAGTATTTGTCGATGAAAACGCTCGCCAGGCCGACCGCGTCGAAAATCTGCGCACCGCAGTACGATTGATAGGTCGAAATGCCCATCTTGGACATGACCTTGAGCACACCCTTGCCGATGGCCTTGATGTAATTCTTCTTGGCCACCTTGGCCTCGATCGGCAGATCCTTGCGCTGGCGCAGATCCTCGATCGTCTCGAAAGCGACATAGGGATTGATCGCCTCTGCCCCGAAGCCGGCCAGCACGCAGAAGTGGTGGACTTCACGCGCTTCGCCGGTTTCAACCACCAGGCCGGTCTGCATCCGCAGCCCCTGGCGGACCAGATGCTGGTGGACCGCCGCGGTTGCCAGCAGCGCGGGCATGGCGATCCGTTCCGGCCCCTGGGCGCGGTCCGACAGGATCAGGATGTTCTTGTCGGCCAGCACCGCCTCGGTCGCGGCCCAGCACATTTCCTTGATCGCCATTTCCAGGCCCGCCGCGCCGCTGGCGGCGTCCCAGGTCATGTCGATCGTTTCGGTGCGGAACGCGCCATCCAGCGCGGCCTCGACCGAGCGGATCTTGGCAACCTCGTCATTGGTCAGGATCGGCTGGTCAACCTCAAGCCGCTTGTGCGTGCCGGCCTCCATCCCCAGCAGGTTGGGGCGCGGGCCGATCATCGAAACCAGGCTCATCACCAGTTCCTCACGGATCGGGTCGATCGGCGGATTGGTGACCTGGGCGAAGTTCTGCTTGAAATAATCGTAGAGCAGGCGCGACCGGTCTGACAGCACTGCGATCGGGGTGTCAGTGCCCATCGAGCCGAGCGGATCGTCGGCGTTCAGCGCCATCGGCTCAAGAAAGCGCGACAGGTCTTCCTGGGTATAGCCAAAGGCCTGCTGACGATCGAGCAGGGTGGTCGTCTCGATTGGCAATTGCGCCAGTTCCGGCTCGATCAGATCAAGATCCTTGAGCTTATACTGCGCCTGTTCAAGCCATTCTTCATAGGGCTGCTCACCGGCGAGCTGGGCCTTCAGCTCCTCGTCCTCGATGATCCGTCCCTCGGCAAAGTCGATCAGCAGCATCTTGCCGGGCTGGAGCCGCCATTTGCGGACGATCCGTTCTTCCTTGATCGGCAGAACCCCGCTTTCCGAGGCCATGACCACCAGATCATCGTCAGTGACCAGAAAGCGCGCTGGGCGCAGGCCGTTGCGGTCCAGCGTGGCGCCGATCTGGCGGCCATCGGTAAAGGCGACGGCGGCGGGGCCGTCCCACGGTTCCATCAGCGCGGCGTGGTATTCATAGAAGGCGCGGCGGCTGGCATCCATCAGCGGATTGCCGGCCCATGCCTCGGGGATCAGCATCATCACCGCGTGAGCCAGGCTGTACCCCCCCGCGAGCAGCAATTCGAGCGCGTTGTCGAGGCAGGCGGTGTCTGACTGGCCGTGCGGGATCAGCGGCCACATCTTGTCCAGATCGGGGCCGAGCAGGTCCGATTCCATTGTGCGGCGGCGCGCGTTCATCCAGTTGACGTTGCCGCGCACGGTGTTGATCTCGCCATTGTGGGCGATAAAGCGATAGGGGTGCGCCAGCTTCCAGCTGGGGAAGGTATTGGTCGAAAAGCGCTGGTGAACCAGCCCCAGTGCCGACACGCAATCAGGATTGCGCAGGTCGTCATAGAAATCGCCAACCTGCGTCGCCAGCAGCAGCCCCTTGTAAACCACTGTCCGGGTGGAGAAGCTGGGCATATAAAGCTGGGTCAGCCCCGGCAGCGCGTGCTTTTCCGCCAGGGCGGCCAGCGGGTTTTGAGTCTGTTTGCGGATCGCCAGAATCTTGCGTTCAAACGCGGCCTCGTCCGGGCAGTTCTCGCCCCGCGCGATGAAGCACTGGCGGATCACGGGCATTTGCTCAAGTACGGTCTTGCCCAGGCCCTTGGTCGTCACCGGCACATCGCGCCAGCCGATCAGGCGCTGGCCTTCCTTGGCGATGAACTTTTCAAAGGTGCCGATCACGAAATCGCGGCTGGCCTGATCTTGCGGCAGAAAGCACATGGCCACGGCATAGTCGCCCAGCGGCGGCAGTTTCATCCCTTCGCCGTCGGCCCATTTGCGGAACAGCGCGTCCGGGGTCTGGATCAGGATGCCGGCACCATCACCCAGCAGCGGATCGGCGCCGACAGCGCCGCGATGATCAAGATTCTTGAGGATTTCGAGCGCCTGTGTGACAATCGCATGGCTCGGCTCACCCTTGATGTGGGCAACAAAGCCCACACCGCAAGCGTCGTGCTCATTGCGCGGATCATAAAGACCCTGAGGCGCCGGAAAACCCATCTAACCCGTCCATCCTTGTCGCGCCGGACACCGCGATTCGCGGCGTGCTGGCACGCAAATCGCGGATTTCCGGCAATTATGCGCAACTTACCCAGCCGCAAAACGCAGCGATAGTTGCGCGAGTTCAACCAATGGAGACAGGAAGCTGTTTTTGCAACTGCGAAAAGACACGCGGTGCCGGTTGCGGGGTCAGGCCGCTGCGGCAAACGCGCCGCCGCGGCGGATCAGGCCGCGCCGCTGATCCGTTGCAGGTTGGACAGGGCAGAGCGCAAGGCGCGCTCAGCCTCCTCAGGATCGACCGCCGGTGCCGGCTGGTTGGATGCGATCGTCTGACCGGCACTGGCGGTTGACGGAGCATCGAACCGGCGGAACGAGGATTCCTGATTGGTATCGGGCAGATTGGCCGCTTCTCCGGGTGTCGGCCTGGCCGACCCGTGGAATGCGGTTGGCGTAATGCGCGGCGCCTGGCCGGGGAAAATCACCACCGGTTCGACTGTACCGGTTTCAACCGCCGGTTCCTCGATCCGGACGAACGGGTTCCGTCCGCCGACGGGATTGAACCGTAACAGCGAGGCGTAGTTCTCATCCTCCTGCGCTGGACCTTCGTCATCGCCGCCGCTTTCCGCGCCCTCTTCGTGCGGCTGGCTGTCAACGCCAGGATCGCCTGCTGTGGGGACCGGCAAGGTTGCGGCAGGGGCAACCAGATGCCGAGGCGGCAGCAGGCTGTCCAGCGAATCGTCCGCACCGTCTTCGCCCAGATCATCCAGCGCGATCGGACGCAGCGCGGCAGGCAATTCAGCGGGGCTGGTGGGCGCGCTTACAGAGAACGGCTGCGAAGCAGAGGGGGCAGGTCCGGATGGAGCAGCCGGCATAGCCTGTGCGGGCGCTTCCTGTGCTGCAGCACGTGCGGCACGGCGGCGCTTCATCGATTCCTGCAAGCGGATGGCAAGATCGGTCATGCCAAGCTCGACGGGCGGCGCTTGCAGCGAAGCCGGAACTGTGACTGGCGCCGCCGCGTCGGCACAAGGTGCCGCTGATGCAGAGGGCGAGGGCTGTGTGGAGCCGGAGTCTTGCTCCCCCCGTTCCGCGATGTTTTCAGCCGGAACGTGACCAGATGGCGCTGGCGCGGCGCGCTCCGCAAACAAGGGCGCTGGCCGAGCGGCATCGAACACCGAGGTCTGGTAGCCGCTCGCCTGGACGAATTCTACCGGGACGTGATCGTCCACCGCCGCAACGCCGAATATCTGGCGGGTTGCTGGATCTTGCGGCTCAACCGGGCCCTGGCCGAATACCTGACGGACGACCGGAGCAACGCCGGCGTCGGCTGTGTGCGTTTCGGCACGATCGGCTGCTGCGACAGCGAAGAGCCGCCGTTCGCCCGGTTCGTTTGCGGGCGGACTGTCCTGCGGCAGGATTGGACTGGCCTGATTCCAGTCAAGCGCCACCGGGGCAGCCGGCACAGCGGTTGACGGCAGATCAGGCTCTCTTTCCTTGTCCGTATAGGCGTTAAGATCTGTGGCAACCGGCGCCTGCTCCAGTTCGGCACCCGCCAGATCCAGGATTTGCGGCTGGCCGCCGGGCAGGGGGGCAAGTTCGTGCGGCACGAAATGATCGGGTTGATCCTCAACCGTCAGGCCCCGGCGGCGATTGGCAAGAATGCCCGGTGCCGGCGCGGCAGGTGTCGGAGCAGAAGAACGCGAAATCTCTCCCCCGGCTTGGCCCAGCGTCTCACCCAGTTCTTCATGCGCGGAAATTGGCCGCCGGGCGGGCGTGTCCGGATGGGCATCGCGTGCGCGAAGGACGGGCACGTCGGATTTAGGGCTGTGTGCGCTGCGTTTGCGTTCGCGCACTTCAACCTTGGGGCGAGCGATCCTGCGCGCGGCGATTGCCCCAAGGGAAGCGCCGACAGCGGCGAGCAGCAGGGCAATCAGGATACGCGCCTTGATCCCCAACGGAGGTGCGGCGGCAGGCAGGATCAGGTCGATCTTGCTCTTGATCACCAGCGCTTCAAGTTGCGTGACACGAACAACCAGGCTGCCGATTCCCAGCAGCGCACCGCACCACAGCGCAACCACCGCAGGAAACAGCGGATTGCTGGTGATCGGTCTGGATTTTGACGTCTTGCCTTGCTGTCTGGCCACTTCGTGAATCCCGTTCTGCGCGATCCCGCCTTAGCACGCGCGACTGTCCAAGACGATGTCTCAGGCGGCGGCGCGGGCGCGGCGCTCCGTTTTTCGGGCTAACAAGGTTTGGTAAACATCTTGATAACGATAGACATTCCGCGCCCAGTCATGGCTGGCGGCAACATGGTTTCGCCCGGCGGCTCGTCGTGGCTCCCATTCAGTCCGGTCGATCAGCAGCGCGGCAAGCGCAGCAGCGCAGGCAGCCGGATCATCTGGTGCAAACAGCGTGCCGGTGATGCCATCGGCAATCAGTTCGCGGTGGCCGCCCACATCCGACGCGGCGACCAGTTTGCCCTGGGCCATGGCCTCAAGCGGTTTGAGCGGAGTGACCAGATCGGTCAGCCGGCTTTTCTTGCGCGGATAGGCCATAACGTCGACCAGGGCATAGTACCGCTCAACCTCGCTGTGCGGCACCCGGCCGACAAAGCGGATTGCACGCGCCGCCGGGCTACCTTCGGCCTGGGCCTTCAGCGCCAGCTCCATCGGCCCACCGCCAACCAGCAGCAGCCGCGCATCGGGAACGCGGGCAATCAGCGCCGGCATCGCCGCGATCAGGTCATCCAGTCCTTCATAGTCATAGAATGAGCCGATAAAGCCGATCACCGGGCCGCTGCCCAGGCCCAGCTCAGCCGCCAGTGCCGGATCGGGCGCGGCGGCTTCGCCGAACAGGGCCAGGTCCACCCCGTTGGGGCTGATCGTGATCTTGTCTGCGGGGGTGCCGCGCAGGACGAGATCATCCTTCAGTCCCTGGCAGATCGTCACCACGCCGTCCGCTCCGGCCACGACGTGGTTTTCCAGCGCGCGGGTCAGGCGGTATTTAAGGTTGCCCTGGCTGCTGGTGCCATTGGAAACGGCGGCATCTTCCCAGAACGCGCGAATTTCATAGACCACCGGAATGCCCAGCCGCTTGCCTGCGATCAGCGCCGCCTTGCCGCACAATGCGGGCGAATGGGCGTGAAGCAGATCTGGCCGCCAATCCGCAGCCAGCGCGCAGATCGCATCGGCCAGCAAGCTGATCTCACGCCATTCGCGATAGGCAACCGGGCCACCGGCGGTGCCGCGGGTGCGATGGAAGGTCAGGCCTTCGGCTTCTTCGCGATCGGGACCAGCCATCAGATGCCGCAGTCCGGTAATTCCGCGCACTTCCAGCCCCATCGCCTGCTGCGCCTTCAGGATGGCGCGGGTGCGAAAGGTATAGCCGCTGTGAAGCGGCAGCGAATGATCGAGGACGTGAAGAATCCGGGTCATAGATGGCTATCTAGGCAATCAAGCTTAACGCAGCGTCAACCGCGATGTGATAGGGGCCCTGCCCATGGTCGACATTTTCGCCCTTTCCATTCCCCATGTCGCCCTGCTGATCGCGGTGTTGCGCCTGATGCGGCGCGACGATCTGGACCGCGAAACTGCCGGCGACGCCAACGCGCAGTCCAATCCGCAGTCCAATCCGCGCGCGGGAAGCCGGCGTGCTTAACCTTGCCCTGACAGCCTTTGTCGGCCTGCTGTTCGCGCTGGGCCTGCGCCGACCGTTCATCTGGGTGCTGGCCTATCTCTATATCGATATCCTTGCCCCGCAGAAGGTTTCGTGGGGTTTCCTTTCGGCGGTGCCAATCTCGCTGATTGCCTTTGTGCTCGCATTTTTCGGATGGCTGCTGCTTGATGACAAGTCGGATAGCCGCTTTTCGCTGCGACAGGGTCTGATCCTGATTCTGCTGATTTATTGCGGGGTAACAACGCTGACCGCTGACTTTCCTGAGGCTGCGGCAGGCAAATGGGCCTGGGTGTGGAAGGCGCTGGTTTTTGCGATCTTTCTGCCGCTGACCCTGCGGACCCGCTTGCGGATCGAAGCTGCCGCGCTGGTCATGGTGCTGACCGCCGGGGCGATCATCATCGACGGCGGAATCAAGACGCTGACCGGCGGCGGCGGCTATGGCGAACTGCGCCTGTTCGTCAACGACAACACCGGGCTTTACGAAGGATCGATCATTTCGGCCGTGGCAAGCGCGGTGATCCCGCTGGTTGTCTGGCTGATGAAGCATGGCACGATTTTTCCGCCGGACTGGCGGGTCAAGCTGTTCGGCGCGGCGCTGATCTTTTCATGCCTGCTGATCCCGATCGGCACCCAGGCGCGCACGGGGTTGATCTGCGTGGCGCTGGTGGCGCTGCTATCGCTGCGCAGCACCAAGCGGCGCGTGCTTTACGTCACGCTTGCGGCGCTTGCGGCAGTGGTTGCCATTCCGCTGCTGCCGGCCAGCTTTACCTCGCGGATGAGCACGATCGAAAACCACGAGTCCGATCGATCCGCCTCAACCCGGGTCCAGGTGTGGAAGTGGACGCTGGACTATGTGGCCGACCACCCGTTCGGCGGAGGATTTGAAGCCTATCGCGGCAACAAGATCCGCATCGAGACGACACAGGTTGAGGGGAGCGGCGGCAACATTTCGGTCCAGTCGGTCGAATCCTATGACCAGGCCCGGGCTTACCATTCCGCCTATTTCGAAATGCTGGGTGAGCAAGGCTGGCCGGGGCTGATCCTGTGGCTGTGGCTGATGCTTTCCGGGGTGTGGCAGATGGAGCGGATCCGCGCGCGCTGGAAAAAGCGCACGGGTGAAGGGCAGACCTGGCAGGCCCCGCTGGCAGAGGCGCTGCAGCAATCGCTGCTGGTTTACATGACCGGATCGCTGTTCGTCGGCATCGCCTTTCAGCCGTTCTGCTATATGCTGATCGGGTTGCAGATTGGCCTGTGGACCTATCTGAAGCGAATCGATTCGCCTCAGCGCCCGCCGCTGCGCCGTTCACCAGGGCTTGTGGTCCCGCGTGCCGTAGCGGCAGACTGACGCGCGTTGCACAGCGGCCCGGCTTGGGCCATGAAGCGCCTTTCCCATTGGCAGGAGAGGCACGATGACCCCCCAAGAACTGCAGGCCAAGACCGGTGAAGTGATCGGCGTTTCCGACTGGTTCGAAGTCAGTCAGGAACGGATCAACAAATTTGCCGAGGCAACCGGTGATTTCCAGTTCATTCACGTCGACGCTGAAAAGGCGAAGATGACCCCCTTCGGCGGGACCATCGCCCACGGCTTCCTGACGCTCTCGCTGCTGCCCGTGCTGGGCGCGATGACCGAGGGTGCGCGGATTGACAACGTCAGGATGGGTGTCAACTATGGCGGCAACAAAACCCGCTTCATCAGCCCCGTGCGTTCGGGCAAGCGCGTGCGCAGCCACACCAAGCTGCTCGAACTGGTCGAAAAACGCCCCGGCCAGTGGCAGCAGACCAACGAAGTGACCATCGAGATCGAGGGCGAGGACAAGCCCGCGCTGATCTGCGAATGGATCACGATGCTGTTCGTTTGATTCTCCCCAGGGGTTAGCGTTCCCGCGCGGCCTTCCACAGGCTCAGGCTGCGCGGATCTTCTCAATAACCCAATACCCGCTCGGGCCAAGCCTGTCGCAGCCCGGGCGTGACGCAAGAACAAGGAATTCCCCATGTCACGTGACGCAGTCATCGTATCCGCCGCCCGCACCCCGATTGGCCGGGCCTACAAGGGCGCCTTCAACGCCACCGCTGGGGCCACGCTGGGCGCTTTCTCGCTGAGGGAAGCTGTCAGCCGCGCCGGAATCGACGGGGCGGAGGTTGACGACGTGCTGTGGGGCGCGGCGCTGGAGCAAGGCACCCAGGCAGGCAATCTGGCCCGCCAGGTTGCGCTGCGCTCTGGCCTGCCGATCACCACGTCGGGCATGACAATGGACCGCCAGTGCTCGTCAGGGCTGATGTCGATCGCCACGGGTTCGAAGCAGGTGGTGATTGACCGGATGGACATCGTTGCCGCTGGCGGCCAGGAATCGATCAGCCTGGTCCAGACAAAGGATATGCGCGTCGCGCCCGACCGCGCGCTGATGGAAATGCATCCGGCCATCTATATGCCGATGCTGCAGACCGCTGAAGTGGTGGGCCAGCGCTATGGCATCAGCCGCGAGGTTTGCGATGCCTACGCCCTGCAATCGCAGCAGCGCACCGCAGCAGCCCAGGCCGCCGGGAAGTTCGATGACGAGATCGTGGCCTGTTCGGCAACCATGGCGGTGGCCAACAAGGAAACCGGCGAAGTCACCATGAAGGACGTGACGATTGCCAAGGATGAAGGCAACCGTCCGGAAACCACGCTGGAAGGCTTGCAGAGCCTGAAATCGGTGCTGCCTGACGGGATCGTTACCGCCGGCAATGCCAGCCAGCTTTCCGATGGATCAGCTGCGGTGGTGATCATGGAAGGTGCTGTCGCCGCCAAGAAGGGCCTGACGCCGCTGGGCCGTTATGTCGGCATGGCGGTTGCCGGTACGGAGCCGGATGAAATGGGCATCGGTCCGGTCTTCGCCATTCCCAAGCTGCTCAGCCGGTTCGGCCTGAAGATGGATGACGTTGGCCTGTGGGAATTGAACGAGGCTTTCGCGGTGCAGGTGCTATATTGCCGCGACAAGCTGGGAATTCCTGACGAGCTGCTTAACGTAAACGGCGGCTCGATCTCGATCGGGCACCCCTATGGGATGACCGGCGCGCGCTGCACCATCCATGCCCTGATCGAAGGCAAGCGCCGCGGCGCGAAATATGTGGTGGTGACCATGTGTATCGGCGGCGGCATGGGCGCGGCCGGACTGTTCGAAGTTCTCTGACACGCGTCATCAATGGCGATACAGGGCCGCGCACGCTGACATAGCGTGCGCGGCCTTGCCATTTCAGGGGTTTGCGCCCATTCCCTCCTCCGGGATCAAGGGGAAGGGGTCAACAATGGCCGAGCACCTGGGAATCATGGAAATCCTTGGCATTGCTGGCAGTGTCAGCTTGCTGGCCGGATGGCGGCTTTATCTGTGCGTGCTGGCGACGGGACTGGCGATGCATTTTGGCGCGCTGCCCCTTCCCGAACACCTCAAGGCACTGCAGGTATTGGCCAACCCCTGGGTGATGGGCGCGGCGGGCCTGGCTGCCTTCATGGAATTCTTTGCCGACAAGGTGATCTGGCTCGATACGGTGTGGGATACCGTCCACACCCTGATCCGCCCACTGGGCGGGGCGCTGCTGGCCCTGGCGGTGGTCGATCCGTCTGATCCGGCGACCCAGGCCGTTGCCTTCATCCTGGGCGGCGGGGCATCGCTGCTGGCTCACGGCGGCAAGGCCAGCGCCCGGGCGGTGATCAACACCAGTCCCGAACCGTTCAGCAATGCCGCCGTATCGACCGCCGAAGACATGGTGACCAGCGGCCTGCTTTACACCGCCTTCGCCCATCCGCTGGTCGCTGGCGGAATAGCCCTGGTCCTGCTGGGCATTTCGATCGCGCTGCTGTTCTTCGCCTGGCGGATACTGCGACGGATATTCCCACGCGTCCCGCCAGAGCCGGCACCGCCGGCGGTAATTGACGGTTAGGCCGCGCGGACAAATTGCGCGGTGAATGGATGGTGTCGTTTGGCATCGCCGTTCAAAGCCTAGCCGGCAGTTTGTGGGGCGACGTTCAACTATCCCGAATCCGTCACCCCGGGCTTGACCCGGGGGCCAGCTTCCCTTGTTTTTGCGCAATGGATCGGAATCGAAAGGGCGGCTGGGCTTACATGATGGCCAATTGCTATCGCGGGGTCATCTCGCGTGACGAGGCATCGCACGAAAAGGGGTAGCTGGACCCCGGGTCAAGCCCGGGGTGACGGTTGATTCGCGTTCGGTGACGCGGTCGCATCCGACCAGTCAGGTCTTACCGGGGAATGGACAACGCTGGCATCCCATCACCGCGGAACTGGCCCACGCCTTACGCAACCACCTTCAATCTGGGCTTGTCAAAACGCGCGATCCATTCTTCCAGTATCGGGGCGATCTTGTCGCGCCATTTGCCGCCGTTGAAGATGCCATAGTGGCCAACGTCCGGGGCAAGGTGGTATTGCTTCATCCGTTCCGGCAGGTTGGTGGCCAGATGCAGCGCGGCGCGGGTTTGGCCGATGCCGGAAATGTCATCGCGCTCACCCTCGATCGCCAGCACGGCGGTTTCGCGGATCGCCCCCAGATCAACCTTCTGGCCGCGGTGGACGAATTCGCCCCTGGGCAGCGAATGCTTCTGGAACACCTCTTCCACCGTCTGCAGGTAATAGGCGGCGTTAAGATCGCAAACCGCGCGGTATTCCTCGTAGAAATCCTTGGTTGCCTCCGCCCCCTCGTCATCACCGGCCACCAGATGTTTGAACATATGGTAATGGCTCAGCATATGGTTGCCCAGGTTCATGCTCATGAACCCGGCAAGCTGCATGAAGCCGGGATAGACCCGCCGGCCCGCACCGGGATATTGCAGCGGAACCGTGGCGATCACATTGTGGCGGAACCATTCGATCGGGCGCTGCATCGCCAGATCGTTGACGCTGGTGGGCGCTTCGCGCGTGTCGATCGGCCCGCCCATCATGGTCAGGGTCAGCGGGCGGCACGGATGCTTGGACCTGGCCATGATCGCCGTGGCGGCGAAGGTCGGCACGGATGGCTGGCACACTGCCAGCGCATGGGCACCCGGGCCGATATGTTCGAAGAATTCGATCAGATAATCGATGTAATCGTCCAGATCGAACTCACCGGCATCCAGCGGCACCATCCGGGCATCGGCCCAATCGGTGATATAGACCTCGCACCGTTCAATCATCCGCGCCACCGTGCCGCGCAGCAGCGTGGCGAAGTGCCCGCTCATCGGCGCGACGATCAGCAGCCGCGGTGCGTTTTCCGACAGGCCGGGGTGCGTGAAGCGCAGCAGGTTGCCGAATGGCTTGTGCAGCACGATCGCCTCGGTCACCGGATATTCGGTGCCGTCAACGCTGACCGTTTCGATATCGAAAGCCGGTTTGCCATAAGGCGCGGCGGCGTGGGCGAACACCTCCAGCGCGGAGGCCATGACCGGCCCCATGCTGGAATAGCCGAACGGCAAGGCCGGGTTGGACAGCATTTGCGCCCCGGCAGATGCCCAGGCGCTGGCCATGTTCATCCAGGAACGGTTCAATTCGTAAGCGGTGTAAAGCACTTCTGCGTAACCCCCTCATCGGCCCGGCTGACCCGGCCTGTTGTGGGCATCGTGGGCGCAATCGTTTCATTGTGCAATGCAGTAAATGATCTTGCAGTGCACAATCACCGGGATCGTGGCGCTTTTGTAACTTACCTTGCCCGCGCGCTGTGCTAGGGGGCGGGGCCATGAGTTCCGAACCCGATCCCGCGTCCAGCGGGGAATTGCCCGAAACCGCCGCAAAACCGTCGCGCAATCTTGGTCCGTTGCGGATGGTCTGGCGCGAAACCGCCAAGTATCCGCGCCAGGCGCTGTTTGCCGGGCTGGCCCTGCTGATCACTGCCACGGCGACGATTGCCATTCCCGCCGGTTTCCGCCTGATCATCGACCGCGGCTTTGGCCCGGGCGGCGATGTTGCAGCGATCGGGCGGTGGTTCCGCTATCTGTTGGGGCTGGTCTGCGTGCTGGGGATCGGCACGGCATTGCGATTCTACTACGTATCGTGGCTGGGCGAACGGGTTGTTGCCGATATCCGCCTGAAAGTGCAGGAAAATCTTCTGCGCCTGTCGCCTTCGTTCTTTGAGGAGAACAGCCCCAGCGAGATCGCCTCGCGGATGACCGCGGACACCGCGCTGATCGAACAGGTTGTCGGCACCACGGCTTCAATGGCCCTGCGCAACACCATCATGGGGGTGTTGGGGGTGGCTTATCTGTTCATCCTTGCACCAAAACTGGCGGCGGGCTTGCTGGTCGGCATTCCGGTGGTGGTTTTGCCGATCGTCATTTTTGGCCGCCGCGTCCGCACAATCTCCCGCTCCAGCCAGGACCGGGTGGCGGATATCGGCACCATGGTTGCGGAAACATTGGGCGGAATGCGGATCGTCCAGGCATTCAATCAGGAAAACCGGGAACTGGAACGCTTTTCGGGCGCGGTCGAAAACAGTTTTGATACCGCGCGCAGCCGGTTCCGCTTGCGGGCGATCATGACCGCGCTCACCATCGTTGCCATATTCGGATCGATCGTGCTGCTGGTCTGGGAAGGCGCGCTGGGGGTGGCCCACGGCACGATTACCGGGGGAACGATCTTTGCCTTCATTATCACCGCCGGGCTGGTTGCCGGTGCCTTTGGCGCCCTGACAGAGGTTTATGGCGATCTGCTGCGCGGCGCGGGAGCGGCCGGGCGGCTGGCCGAACTGCTCAATGAGAAGCCGGCGATTGCCCCGCCGGCGCGCCCGCTTGACCTGCCAGTGCCGCCGCGCGGCAAGCTGGGTTTTGAACAGGTCAGCTTCCGCTATCCGACCCGGCTTGAAACCCCGGCACTGATCGATTTCAGCCTGACGGTGGAACCGGGCGAGACCGTGGCGATCGTCGGCCCGTCCGGGGCGGGCAAATCCACGCTGTTTCAGCTTGCCGAGCGGTTCTATGATCCCCAGGCCGGGACCATCAAGATGGACGGCGTGCCGCTGACAGCGGTTGACCCCGCCGAGATTCGCCGGCGCATGGCGCTGGTTCCGCAGGAAGCGACGCTGTTCGCCGCCTCTGCCCGCGATAACCTGCGCTATGGCAACTGGCTTGCCGATGACGAGGCGATCTGGGAAGCGGCGCGCGCCGCCAATGCCGAAACATTCCTGCGCGATCTTCCCGAAGGGCTTGATACTTTTCTGGGCGAGGGGGGCGCGCGCCTGTCTGGCGGGCAGCGCCAGCGCGTGGCGATTGCCCGCGCCGTGCTGCGTCAGGCGCCAATCCTGCTGCTTGACGAGGCGACCAGCGCGCTTGACGCGGAAAGCGAGCGGCTGGTGCAGGATGCGCTGGACCGGCTGATGGCCGATCGCACCACCCTGGTCATCGCGCACCGCCTGGCCACGATTCGGCAGGCAGACCGGATCGTGGTGATGGACAAGGGCCGGATCGTTGAAACCGGCACGCACGAAACCCTGACCGGGGCGGGCGGGCTTTATGCACGGCTGGCCGCGCTGCAATTTGATGACAAGGCTTTTGCGACCGCACAGGAAGGCAAATAATGGATCTGTTCCTTACCGCGATCCTGCTCGGCATCGTCGAAGGCGTCACCGAATTCATTCCGGTTTCCTCGACCGGGCACCTGATCCTTGCCACCGAACTGTTCGGCTATGATGCGGCGACGTGGAAGGTGTTCAACGTGGTGATCCAGCTGGGCGCGATCCTGGCGGTGGTGGTGCAATACTGGCGCACGTTCTGGGCGGTTGGCATGGGCCTGCTGCGGCGCGATCCCGTAAGCATCCGCTTTGTCGCCAACCTGCTGGTCGCGTTCCTGCCGGCGGTGGTGCTGGGGCTGGCGTTCAAGAAATATATCGATGTGCTGCTGGGCAGCCCGCACGTGGTTGCCTGGGCGCTGATCGTCGGCGGGATCGGCATTCTGGTGATTGAACGGATGGCCAAACCCGGCCCTTACGTCGGGCTGGGCCAGCTGCCGATGCGGCAGGCGCTTGGCGTGGGCGTGCTCCAATGTCTGGCGATGATCCCCGGGGTCAGCCGCAGCGGCGCGACGATCATGGGGGCGCTGGCAATGGGGATTGACCGGCGCACCGCGGCTGAATTCAGCTTCTTCCTGGCGATCCCGACAATGCTGGGGGCATCGACGCTGGAATTGTGGAGCAACCGGGCAGAACTGATGGCCGGAACCGGCCCGGTCGGCTGGAGCCAGATCGCGGTTGGCTTCGTGGTGGCTTTCGTGGTTGCGCTGGCGGTGATCAAGGCGTTCATCGCCTATGTCAGCCGCTCAGGCTTCGCGCCCTTCGCCTGGTATCGCATCGTTGCCGGGGCTTTGGCTCTGGTGTTCCTGGGGCGCTAGACCGGCTTCGCACCGCTGCCGCGTCCGCCGCGTAGGAAGTATTCCAGGCTGCCGCGGTGCAGCACGTCATCGATATCGATGACTGCGGTGTTGGCATAGGTGAAGCCGGGGGCCAGGCTGCGATAGAGCCGGTCAAAATCGCGTTCGACCGTCTGGTGATAGAGATCCTTGAAGCTTTCGATCACGAAATAGCTGGGTTGCAGATCGTCGATCACATAGTCGGTGCGCATCACCCGGTCGACATTCAGCATGATCCGGTTGGGGCTTTCCGCCTCAAGGCAGAACACCGCTTCCGCCGGGCCTGACAGAATCCCCGCGCCATAGGCGCGCAGGTCCGATCCTTCCAGAATCAGCCCGAATTCGACCGTGTACCAGTAAAGCGCGCCCAGCGCCTTCAGCCGGTTGTACCGCATCGCCTTCCATCCGGCCCGGCCATATTCCTGCATATAGTCGGCATAGGTCGGATCGGCGAGCATCGGGACATGGCCGAACACGTCATGGAACACATCGGGTTCCTGGATATAGTCGAATGTCTCGCGCGTGCGGATGAAATTGCCGGCCGGAAACCGCCGGTTGGCCAGGTGCCAGAAGAATACGTGATCGGGGATCAGCATCGGTACCGGCACCACGCTCCACCCGGTCAGTGCGCCAAGTTCCGCCGAAAGCCGGGCAAATTCCGGCACGCCGGCGCGGCCCAGTCCCAGCTTTTGCGTGCCGGCCAGAAAAGCGCTTGCCGCACGGCCCGGCAAAATGCCCATCTGCCGTTCGTACAACTCGTTCCAGATCCGGTCCTCTTGCGCGCCATAGACGTGCTGGCTGGGTTCAACCCAGTCCTCGCCAATGTGGGCCGGGCGGCGCAGCGGGGCGGTGAATACGCCGGGATCGCCATCGGGCAAGCGGGCGAAATCCGGCTGCGTGAGAGTCGCGGTCTGGGACATGGTTACACTTGTAACTTTTTCAAAGCGGGACAGCAATGGCTTTCAACCCCGTTGCGCGGCCTGCCGCCTTGACGCAGGCTGGCCACCAAAGGAGCGGCACCGCGATGAAACGATTGAAGCGCAAGAAGTTCGAAAAGCTCTATGAACCTCTGGAGCAGGAGCTGGTCACCATGGCCCGCTGGGCGGCCAAAACCGGGGCGCGGATCGTGGTGCTGTTTGAAGGGCGCGACACCGCCGGAAAGGGCGGCGCGATCCATGTCGTTTCGGCCCCGCTCAATCCGCGCCAATGCCGCGTGGTTGCCCTGGGCAAGCCGACCGAGCGCGAGGCGACCCAGTGGTACTTTCAGCGCTATGTTCCGCACCTGCCGGCGGCGGGTGAAATCGTCCTGTTCGACCGATCATGGTACAACCGTGCAGGGGTTGAAAATGTGATGGGTTATGCCCGGCCCGAACAGGTAGAGGCGTTTCTGGATCAGGTTCCCCGGTTTGAAAGCCTGCTGGTGGACGATGGCATCCTGCTGTTCAAATACTGGCTGACCTGCGATCAGGATCAGCAGGAAAAACGGTTTGCGCAGCGGCTGGAAGATCCGCTCAAGCGCTGGAAGCTATCGCCGATCGATCTGGCCGCGCGTGAAAAGTACGATGCCTATACCCTTGCGCGGGAAAAGATGCTGAAAGCGACGCACACTGCAAACGCGCCGTGGACCCTGGTTGATTTCAACGATCAGCGCCGCGGCCGCCTGACGCTGATCCGCGATCTGCTTGACCGGCTGCCGGATACGCAGGTGCCGCCCGATTCGATCGAACTGGCGCCGCTGGGACACGAACCCTCGGTCGAAGGATTTACGGTATTGCGGCCGATAGCCCCGTTCGATCCCGGATGAGCGGCTGCAACCCTTGACTTTCTGGCAGTGCTGACGCATTGGCCCGGCCTTCCGGGGCGGTGCCTGCGTGCCGCCTTTGCAGTTTCATGGGCCTTTGCGCCCGAATCGAGAGTTCAGGACAAACGCCATGGCGAAGCCCGCAACCGTCAAGATCCGGCTGGTTTCCACCGCCGACACCGGGTTCTTCTATGTCACCAAGAAGAATCCGCGCAACACGACCGAGAAGATGAGCTTCCGCAAGTACGATCCGGTCGTGCGCAAGCACGTTGAGTTCAAGGAAGCGAAGATCAAGTAAGGACCGCAGGGGTTCATTCAGAGTTCAAGCCGCCTTCCTTAACCAGAACGGCATGAACCGCTTGATTGCAAACATCCGCATTTTCGCAGGTGCCGCCGCTTCGGCGGCGCTTGTCGTTTCTGCCACCGCTCCCGTAACCGCGGTGGCACAGTCCGCGCCTACCCCGCAGGATGATCTGGCCCGGGCGGTGAGCGCGCTGCGCGCCATTTCCACTCTGCGTGCCGATTTCGTCCAGACCGATCGCAACGGTCAGCGTCTGGGCGGGGTGCTGACGCTGAAACGGCCCGGCAGGATCCGTTTCCAGTATGAAAAGGGCGTACCCTTTCTGATCGTGTCGGACGGATCGGCGCTGACCTTCGTTGATTATTCGGTGCGCCAGGTGCAGCGCTGGCCGATCAAGAACAGCCCGCTGGGCGCGCTGCTTGATCCCACCCGTGACGTGATGAAGTATGGCCGGCTGGTGCCGGTTGATAACCGTGACGTTGTCGGGGTTGAAGTACGCGATAAGGGCCATCCGGAATATGGCATCATCACCCTGCTGTTCGTGCGTAAGGCATCGGCGCCGGGCGGGCTGGAACTTTCAAGCTGGGCCGCGCTCGATTCGCAGAACAATCGCACGGTGATCACCCTGTCGAATCACCGTTACGATCTGGCCGTTCCCGATTCGACCTTCAGGTTCAACGATCCGCGCACTACCACTCGTCGATGAAGGCCAACGGGCCGTCGCGGATCGTGCCGCCGCTGCGACAAACTGCGACAAATCTGGTGCGATTGTTCATGGGCTGGCAAGAAAAATTGGCCTAAAACGGTCCTCGACAGCGCGACCAGAAGCAGGTTTCCCCCCTGTTGCCTGCTCCTCCAATGTGGTTGCTCTGTCAAAGCGTGACGAACGCACAAAGGAACCCCTGCTCCAATGCCCCCGGAGCAGGGGTTTTCTTATTTTTGCTTTCGCGGCCGACTGATCCCGGGCGGCGAAGGGCCTTGCCCTTGCCGGTTGCGGCCCGTGCACCTAAAGCCCTTGCATGATCTCGATCGCTACGTGGAACATCAATTCCGTCCGCCTTCGCGCCGATCAGGTGGCGCGGTTTCTTGAACAGGAGGCGCCCGATGTGCTGTGCCTGCAAGAGATCAAGACCGAGGAAAAGCACTTTCCGCACGAGGTGTTCGAGCAGCTGGGTTATACGCACCGGGCGGTTCATGGGCAGAAGGGCTATCACGGCGTCGCCACGCTCAGCCGCATTCCCTTGCGCGAACTGACGCGCAACGATTGGCAGGACAATGGCGAGGCGCGCCACGTTGGCGTCGAGCTGCTTGGGCCGGGGCAGGGCGTGGTGCTGGAAAACGTCTATATCCCCGCCGGCGGTGACATCCCCGATCGTGAGCAGAACCCCAAATTCGGCCAGAAGCTTGACTTTCTGGGGCGGATGACCCGCTGGGCCGAAACGGTTGACCGGCCGACGCTGATTGTCGGCGATTTCAACATCGCCCCGTTGGACAGCGATGTTTACGATCACAAGGCGCTGGTGAAGGTGGTCAGCCATACTCCGGTGGAGATCGAGGCGTTGTGGCGGTTTCGCGATGCCCACGGCTGGGTCGATCTGGGCCGCAAGCACATTCCCGCGCCGGAACGCAACTGGACCTGGTGGTCTTACCGCACCTATTGGCAGGACAAGGATCGCGGGCGGCGGCTGGACCATATGTGGGCCTCGCCCGACCTTGCCGGGCAATCGCGCGGGCATCGCTTTGTAGAGGACACGCGCAAGTGGGAGCAGCCAAGCGATCACATTCCGCTGGTGACGGAGTTTGATCTTTGACCAGCCCGGCGCGGCGCGTGGCCCTGGCCATTGATGCGCTGCGCCATGGCTGGCCGATCGCGCTGCAGGGCGGACCGGTGCTGCTTCCGGCGGAAACCGGGATCGCTCGCGACGCCCGCTCTCGCCTGCTGCTGATTTCGGCGGCGCGGGCGGTGACGCTCAAACTTGCCAACCAGCGCGAGGCAGCAGTGCCAGAGGCTCCGGTGCTGATCCGGGGAGCGGACCCGTTCGACCTTGCCGCCGCGCGGGTGCTGGCCGATCCGGCGCTTGATCTTGCCAATCCGCTGAAGGGACCGTTCCTTGTCGAGCATCTCGATTGGCCCCGGGCCGCGGAGGCGGGAATGGAGCTAGCGCGTCTGGCGGGAATCTTGCCGGCTTTCCTGGTCGAACCGGAACACGCTGGAGAGGCGCAGGCGGTTTCCGCCGATGATCTGGACTGCTGGAAAGATACTGCCACCTTGTCCATCGCCGCCCGTGCGCGCCTGCCGGTTGCGGCGAGTGACGAGGCGCAGATCGTGGCGTTCCGCTCCGCCGATGACCTTAGGGAACACGTCGCGCTGATCATCGGCGATCAGCGCTCGGACCAACCGCCGCTGGTGCGGCTTCATTCCGAATGCCTGACCGGCGACATTCTGGGCAGCTTGAAGTGCGATTGCGGCCCGCAGCTTGACGCCGCGCTGAGGGCGATGGCTGATGAAGCGCGCGGCGGCGGCTGGGGCGTGCTGCTCTATCTGCGCCAGGAAGGGCGGGGGATTGGCCTGATCAACAAACTGCGCGCGTATGAATTGCAGGATCAGGGCTTCGACACGGTCGATGCCAATAACCGGTTGGGCCTGCCGACCGAAGCGCGCGACTTTCCCGTGGCCGCGCGGATGCTGGACCTGCTGGGGGTACGGTCAATCCGGTTGATGACCAACAATCCGGCCAAGGTCGATGCCCTGCGCGCAGCCGGGGTCAATGTGACGCAGCGGGTGCCGCACCAGTTGCCGCCCAACCCGCACAACGCCCGCTATCTTGCCACCAAGCGCGACCGGACCGGGCATCTGCTGTGATCGCGGACCTGTCGGTACGGCGCGAGACTGCCGGAGACAGTCCGGCAATCCATCAATTGACCAAGCGGGCATTCGCCACTCAGCCCCATGCCGGTGGCGACGAACAGGATCTGGTCGACAGGTTGCGGACGCGGGGTGAACTCACCCTGTCGCTGGTCGCCGTTTTGCCCGCATCCGGCCTGGTCGGTCATGTCGGTTTCAGCCCCGTGACCGTTGATGACGCAGACCTTGGCTGGTTCCAGCTTGCACCGCTTTCAGTGGAACCAGACCTGCATCGCCGCGGGATCGGGGCCGCGCTGGTTGCCGCAGGCATCGCCGCGCTCGGCCAGATTGGCGCGCGGGGTATCGGGGTGGTGGGTGATCCAGCCTATTACGAGCGCTTTGGTTTCACGGCGATCGAAGGGCTTGGTCCCGACGGCCCCGAAGCACGCTTCTTTCGCGCGTTGACGCTCGGCCCGCCGACACCCAAGGGGCGGGTGCGCTATGCCTCAGCCTTTGGTTAGCGCTTCTCGTAACGGGTCAAGCGCGAACTCAGTACATTGGCGCTGATATCCTTCACCTCGCCTGACCAGTCGGCTACGAAAACGCTGGGCCAGGTGACTGACGGGGCGAAGCGGGCATTGTTGTCCTCTATCGCCAGTCCGGCACTGGAATGGGCCTTGCCCTCGGCAGCGACGGCGATGAAGGCGGAATGGTTTTCCTTTTCCGCCCCTTGCACGAACCAGTTGTTCGCAATCCGGCCCGATGCGCCGCCGGGCAGGTCGATCATGTAATTGGTGCCCTTGCCCGCGCTGTCATCAAAACTGCAGTTGAGCACCGCGATCTGGGCCGCGCGCGATTTGAGGTAATGTCCGCCGCGCCCTGCTTCGAAACGGCTGCGGGTGACCGTTGCCGAGCCATATTCCCCGACATAGATCGAATGGGCGCAGCCGCCCGGCCCTTCGCAGGTGCCAAGCCGGGTGAAGGTCGATTTGTCGATGGTCAGGGTGCTGGCGCGGTCTTCTCCAGTCAGTACCCCCTGCTGGCTGTCACGGAACCATGATTGGCTGACCGCCAGATTGCCTTTCTCCAGCCGGATGCCCGCGCCGTTCCAGTCAGGCACGCGGATATTGGCGAAGACCAGCCCTTCAACCCGGGCAGAACGGCCACGCAGAACCAGCGCCGCCTTGCCCTCGCAGGCAACGCCGTCAAGCACGGCCTGACCCGGCGCTGCCGCGACATAGGTGACCTGGCCCTGGGTTTGCACCGCGCAATCGGCATGGCGGCCCGCGCCGACCCGCACGGTGCCCGTACCGCCACCGATGGCATCGACCGCATCCTGCAACCGGGCAAAGGTGCGCCCGCTTTCAGCCACGGTATAGGCCGCGCTGGCCTGCTGGGCAGAGGCGGAAATGGCGGGGGCTAATGCGGCGGCAAGCAGCGCGGCGCAGGCGACAGGACGTGGATCGATGCGGGTCATGCCGGCGCAGATACCATACGTGTCTCAAAAACGGGTAAAAGTCTCGCCTTCGTCCTGCCCGGGCGGATGGGCCGTGCAGCGCGTCAATCCCGGTCGCCCCAGCGCCATTTCCAGCCGCCGCGAGTCTTGGCGGCGTAGAGCGGCATCGGTGCTAGGGCGAAAATCAAGGCCCAGGTCAGAATTGCTACAGTGTGGCCGGCCAGCCACACCGTGCCGCCGATGATTATGCTGATCTGACACAGCATGAATGCCCAGCCCTGCCACGCGATCGGCCGTCCCGCGCCATAGCCAAAACGTTTGGGCTCAAACCAGGCACCGTCATTTTGCAAATCACCCATCGTCGTTCTCCTTGGGCGGGCGTCCGCGCCGAACCGGTTCGGGCGGGGCGATCTTCAGGCCGCGACGGCCCAGCGCCTCGCGCAGCAGCACTTCTATCTGGGCGTTGACTGAGCGCAGGTCGCCCGCAGCCGATCGTTCCAGCGCGGTATAAAGCACGGGATCGAGACGGAGCGGGAACGACTTGCGGGCGGGCGGAGCCATGGTTCAAGTCACTGGTACAGCGTGCCGGCGTTGACCACGGGCTGGGTGTCGCGCTCGCCGCACAGCACCACCATCAGGTTGGAAACCATCGCCGCCTTGCGCTCGTCATCCAGGTGGACAACATCCTTTTCAGACAGCATCCCCAGCGCCATCTCGACCATGCCGACCGCACCTTCAACCAGGGTTGTGCGCGCCGCGACCACGGCTTCTGCCTGCTGCCGGCGCAGCATCGCCCCGGCAATTTCCTGGGCATAGGCAAGGTGGGTGAACCCGCATTCGTCAACCGTGATCCCGGCCATGGTCAACCGCGCGATCAGTTCCTTGCGCAGCTCTGCACCAACCTGATCGTGGTTGCCGCGCAGGGTGATCTCCGCATGAGCGAAATCGTCATAGGGATAGCGTGAGCCGATGGTCCGCACCGCCGCCTCTATCTGAACCATGACGAAGGCCTTGTAATCATCCACGTCATACAGCGCCTGGGCGGTATCGACCACGCGCCACACCACCTGCGCCGCCATTTCCACCGGATTGCCGCGCAGATCGTTGACCTTGATCTTGTCGGAAACAAGATTGTTGGCGCGGACCGAAATCTTGGTCTTGCCCATCCACGGCCAGACCCAGCGCAGCCCGGTATTGCGATCGGTTCCGCGATAGGAACCGAACAGGGTGATCGCCGCCGCCTGATTGGGCTGGATCATGTAGAACCCGCTGGCCAGAATCACCAGGGCGACCATGCTCAGCCCGGTCGAGACGACGAAGCCGAATACCTCGCTGTCGGCAGGGTTGCCGCCGGCGAAGGCGATGATCCGCCACACGGTCAGCGCCAGCAGCGCCAGAAAGGCAACGAAGATCAGGTAACCACTGGTGCTCCAGGCGCGGCGTTCTGCGCTTGCGGTCATCGGTGAATGCGAATCAGACATGGGTTCCATCCTCTAAATCTGATATCAGATTAATATCAGGAAATCATTTTGTCAAACCATGGGTTGAAATCATCGCGCGTCTTCCCCATTATGATTCCTGCAGTACCGGGCCCCTCTGGCGCGGCGCAGAGCTTGCTACCCCCCTCCAGTAAGCCGCGTAGCGTGATGTCGGACTGCATCGGATGACGCCGATGCCTTGGTCCGGACCTAGATCCCCCTCCCAGGCTTCCGGCACCAGGCTCGGCGCATCCGATCGTATGCAACGCTACGAAAGGGTATTTTGATGACTGACCAAGCCTTCCGCCTGTTGCGGCGTCACCAGCAGCTTGATGAAAAATTGCAGCTGGCCCGCACGCGGCGCTGGACCGATCCGTTTGAGATTGCGCGGCTCAAGAAGCTGAAGCTTGCCGTGAAAGACCGGCTGGCCCGCCTGTCGCTGGTGCCTGGCACCGTCTGACTGCGGCCTGACCCGTAAAGGCAGCGCCGGTCCGCATCGGGCCGGCGTTTGCGTTCCCACAGGGGCATTATCCTATGGAATTTCTGACTGCCGACTGGCTGGGCACTCCGGCCTGGTTCTGGCTGGCCTTCGTGGCCATTGTCACCGCGCTGACCGCTTTTGATCTGGGCCTGCTCAACCGCAAGGACCGGGAGATGGGCATTGGCGAATCGCTGAAGCTGTCCGCCTTCTACATTTCCGTCGCCCTGCTATTCGGGGTGTGGGTGTGGCTGGCCAAAGGCGCCGATCTGGGGATGAAGTATTACACCGGCTTCTTCATCGAAAAGGCGCTGTCGATCGACAATGTCTTTGTGATCAGCCTGATCTTCACCTTTTTCGCGGTCCCGGCCCGGTATCAGTACCGCGCCTTGCTGTGGGGCATCCTGGCGGTGATCGTGCTGCGCGGGGCGATGATCGCGGCTGGCGCGGCGCTGGTCGATCAGGCGTACTGGGTACTCTACATCTTCGCCGCCTTCCTGATCTATACCGGGTTCAGGATGTTCTGGGCCAGCGACCATGCGCCGGACCTTGCCCGCAACCCCGCGATCCGGTGGATTTCAGGCCATATGCGGGTGACCAAGGAACATCACGGAAGCCGCTTTTTCGTGAAGGTCCAGGATGAAAAGACCGGACGAATGGTGCGGGCCGCGACCCCGCTGTTCCTGGCGCTGGTGGTGATCAACCTGGCCGATCTGGTTTTTGCGGTCGATTCGGTCCCGGCGATCTTCGCGATCACCACCGATACCTTCGTGGTCTATACCAGCAACATCATGGCGATCCTTGGCCTGCGCGCGCTTTACTTCGCGCTGGCGGCGATGGTTCACCGCTTTCATTATCTCAAGTACGCGCTCGCGGCAGTGCTGGTGTTCATCGGCAGCAAGATCCTGATTGCGGACTTCGTGCTGGGCGGGGCAAAGTTTCCGCCGCTTGCCAGCCTTGGCGTGACCTTTGCGCTGATCGGCGCGGGGATCGGCTATTCGCTGTGGAAGACCCGTGGGCAACAGGTCAGTGCTGGCGCACCACAGTAAGGAATGCCTCGCCGTAAGCTTCCAGCTTGCGCGCGCCCACCCCGCCGATCTCGCCCAGCCGGGCCAGGCTGGCGGGGCGGGCCGCTGCGATTTCGCGCAGGGTCGAATCGTGAAAGATCACATAGGGCGGCACCCCTGCCTCCAGCGCCAAATCGCGGCGCAGGGTGCGCAGCGCGTCGAACAGCGGATCGCCCACCGGATTGGCCGCGCCCGCGCGGTCGCGCCGCACCTTGCGCCCTCGTTCCGGCTTGGGTGCAAGCGCGATCATTACTGCCGCCTCACCCTTCAGCACCGCCTTGGCATCGCCGCCCAGCGCCAGCCCGCCATGTTCGGTCGGGATCAGGCTGCCACGGGCCTGCAACGCGCGCACCAATGGGCGCAGCAGGTGCGTTTCGTCAGGGGAGACGATCCCGAACACGCTGAGCCGGTCATGCCCGCGCTGGCCGATCCGCTCATCCGCGGCGCCGGTCAGCACCTTTTCAATATGGCCGAAACCATAGCTCTGCCCGGTGCGATAGACCGCTGAGAGCAGCTTCTGGGCCAGGGTGGTCGCATCGACGATCCCCGGCGCTTCAAGGCAGTTGTCGCAATTACCGCACTTTTCGGGCGGGTCTTCGCCAAAGTGGCGCAGCAGCAAGGCGCGGCGGCATCCGGCGGTTTCCACCAGCCCGGCCATGGCGTCAATCCGCGCTGCCTCGCCGGCGCGGCGGCTCTCCTCAACCTCGCTGACCCGGTGGCGGGCGCGGGCGAAATCCTCCGCCGCCCACAGCAGCAAGGCAGCCGAAGGATCGCCATCGCGCCCGGCGCGGCCGGTTTCCTGGTANNNNACGAAGCGCACGTCGGGCTTGTCGATCCCCATCCCGAAGGCGACGGTTGCCACCATCACCATATCCTCGCTGGCCACGAATGCCGCCTGGTTGGCGGCGCGCACTTCTGGCGCAAGCCCGGCGTGGTAGGGCAGCACGGGCCGCCCGGTTGCGGCGGCCAGCTTTGCGGCCAGCTCCTCGGTCCGCTTGCGGGTGGGGGCATAGACAATTCCCGGCCCCGGCTGCTCGGCCATCAGCGCGGTAATCTGACGGGTGACCCCCTCGCGGTGAGTCACGCGGTATCGGATATTGGGGCGATCGAACCCGGCGACGATCAGCCCGTCCTCGGCAATGCCAAGCTGGGTCAGAATATCGGCGCGGGTATGGGCATCGGCCGTGGCGGTCAGTGCCAGCCGCGGCACATCCGGGAAGGCGTCCATCAGCGGACGCAGCAGGCGATAATCCGGGCGGAAATCATGACCCCATTCGGAAACGCAATGCGCCTCGTCAATCGCGAACAGGCTTACCGCTGCCTTTCCCAGCAGTTCACGGAAATGCGGCTGGCTGGCGCGTTCCGGCGCAACATAGAGCAGATCGAGCTCGCCGGCGCGGAACCGGTCGATCGCCGCCTCGCGGTAATCCTCGCTATCGGCGCTGGTCAGGCTGGCGGCGCGGATGCCATTGGCCTCTGCGCTGCGAAGCTGATCGTGCATCAGCGCGATCAGCGGGGAAATGACCACGCAGGTTCCGGGCAGGACCACGGCGGGAAGCTGGTAAGTCAGGCTTTTGCCCGCGCCGGTCGGCATCACCGCCAGCGTGCCGTGCCCGGCCATGACCCGATCGACCACGCGCTGCTGCACTCCGCGAAAGGTGGAAAAGCCGAAAGTGGCGTGAAGCTGGTCAAGCAGGTCAGGCGGCATTGCCCATCCCGCCTAGCCGCTGCGCCCGGCCAGCGGAAGGGTCAGCGCTGCGCTCTCTCCACAAGCTGCTCCTCCATCGCGGAAAAGGCGCTGTGGCCGCGCAGGGCATCATCAGGCACCGCGCCGGTGAAAAAGGCCACGCCTTCGCCCGTCAAAGGATCGAACCACAGGCCCGAACGCAAGCCATAGGCTTCGCCCGAATGGCCGATCCGCACCTTGCCATCGCCAAACAGGTCATCGTGGCAGCCGGGTTGCGGTACGCCGATCCGGTGAATCGCCAGCCCATACCCGCAGTAGAAGCCGCTGGCGGTGCCGTCCTCCCCCACACCGTTGGCCCCGCTCAGTTCCCATTGAATGGCGCGAAGCCGCATCAGCGAATCAGGCTTGAGGAAGCCGCCTCCGCCGCGCGCCAGCATCTGCCCGATCCGGGCAAGGTCGCGCATGGAAATCCGAAGGCCCCCCTGGGGCGAAAACAGCGCGCCGTTCCAGCCGGGCACATAGCCGGACAGATCGCACGAACCATCGCTGGCGGGAACCACCAGACAGGGCGGGCGCTGGCCGGCGAGGTCATCCCTGGCCACCGCGCCGTTGCTGCGATAAAGCGTCACGGCGCGGGCAATCGCATTTCCGCTGCAGCCCGCGCCCCAGTTGAAGCAGGCATCAAGCTGCAGCGGGCGCAGCACCAGCCGCGCCATCAGCCGGTCAAAGCGTTCGCCGGTAACGCGCTCCATCACGCTGGCCGCCACCGGAAAGTTGAGGTTGGTGTAATGAAACCAGTCGCTGCCGGGCGAATGGGTGCTGTCCCAGACACGCGGATCGGCAAGCCGCTCGCGCAGGGTCACGCCAAGCGGGATGATGTAGAGGTCCGGTCCGTCAAGCAGGCTGGAGCGATGCGAAAGCAGCATCGCAAGGGTTATCGGCCGATCCGGAAACGCCGGATTGCGCAGGGTCCATCCCAGGTAGTCCGAAACGTCGCGATCAAGGTCAAGCTTGCCCTGATCGACCAGCCGCATCACCCCCAGCGCGGTGACCAGCTTGGAAATAGAGGCGATGCGGACAGGATCATCGGCCGTAACCAACCGATGCGCCACGCGGTCAGCCTCGCCCTCGGCAAGAACCGGGCGAATCGAATGACGGTCGAAGGCAACGGCGACCGTTGCAGGGGGTGCGGCATGGACGGGCGCTGAAATCAGCGCGAGCAAGATTGCGAGACGGCGCATGACCGTCAGCATCGCTGCACTACGGCAGGCCGTCAATCTTGCCGATCAGCGCTGGGGACTGGTGCCCCTGCAAGGGGCTAGGTGTGGAGCCTCAACAGGTT
>JAFEEX010000076.1 GCA_018240895.1 Pseudomonadota bacterium
CATTGGTGCTGACGGGGGACAGTTACGAGACCGCCCTTTCGCTTGCGAGCGAGATCATCGCTCGGACATGCGAGGATGCCAATTCATGCCACGCCGATTTGACCGATACCGAACTAACCGAGCAGTTCCTGGATCTGGACAATGAGCTAGGGCTGATGCGGACGCTTCGTGCGTTGAACTCCGCTAACAACGAGGTGACAGAGAAAAAGAACATCATTTTAATCTTTGGTGATGGTGAGGAGGGTAAGCCGTCACCCTTGGAAATGAAGTCTTACCGCGGTGCCACGGACGCCCTCCGCGCTTTGTTTGAGTTGGAGAAACAGCATGGCGGTAAGGACATCGTTCTCGTTCGCGCGGACACTTCGGATGAAGTGCGGATCGCGTTTAGGAACTACTTTTCTGACGCCACGGAGTTTATCAATCTCATCGACAACGGTTGTCAGGTGTTGATGAAAGGCAAGGTACTACATGGCCCCAAAATCCAGCGTCCACGACGCACAAAACCTCAAGGTTGAAGCTACCCATTCATCCCTTAACACGATGCTTCGTAAGGCGCCGGCGACTCCCCCGATCAGCAATGAGGATAGTTGAACCTCCACTCACCCCACCCTTCCCGCCATTGATGTCCTGTCCAACGATGCCGAAACCGGCCATTCGATCGCCGAAGATGTCCAACATGAATACCGCCGGCACGTAGAGAACCAGCCGGGCGAAACCACCGCGCCCTCTCCCAGCTTTGCAAGCTAAGAGAGGGGGTTACCCCAGCATGGCCCTGTGCCGGCGTTCGATCGCATCCCAGATCAGCGCTGGTGTATCGGTGCCGTTGAAACGGTCGATCGCCTGGATGCCGGTGGGCGAAGTGACGTTGATCTCTGTCAGCCACTTGCCGCCGATCACATCGATCCCGACGAAAACCAGTCCGCGTTCTTTCAGCGCCGGGCCAAGCGCAGCGCAGATCTCTTCCTCGCGCGGGTTCAGCGTGGTCGCCTCCGCATACCCCCCGGCGGCAAGGTTGGAGCGGAATTCACCCGCGCCCGGGCGGCGATTTATTGCGCCGGCCACCACCCCGTCAACCAGCACGATCCGCTTGTCGCCTTCGCTGATCTCCGGAAGGAAGGGCTGGAACATATGCGGTTCCACCCAGGCATTGTCGAACAGTTCGATCAGCGCACCCAGGTTCGATCCGTCAGCCGGAATCCGCACCACCGCCTTGCCGCCGTTGCCGTGCAGCGGCTTCATCACCAGATCGCCGGGGTGAGCCTTGTGGAATTCGCGCACATCCTCAATCCGCCGCGCGATCAGCGTTGGCGGCATGAACTGAGCAAAATCGAGCACGAAGACCTTTTCGGGGGCATTGCGGACGCTGGCCGGATCGTTGACCACCAGTGTCTGCCCCTTCAGGCGCTCAAGCAGGAAGGTCGCGGTAATATAGGACAGGTCAAATGGCGGATCCTGGCGCATCAGCACCACGTCGACATCTTTGGCCAGGTCGATCTTGCGGTGATCCCCGCGGGTAAAGTGCGCGCCTTCCACCCGCTGCACAGAAACCGGCGCGGCCCAGGCCGTCAGGCGTCCCTGATCCAGCGCAAGCGACTTCACATCGTAATGCATCACCTGATGACCGCGCGCCTGTGCCGCAAGCATCAGGGCAAAGCTGGAATCGCCGGCAATGTTGATCGTTTCAAGCGGGTCCATCTGGACGGCAACGCGCAAGGACATGAGGTGACGAACTCCGGTTCAGGCCAGGGTGGCGTTGACGATGTGGCGCGGCAAATGGCCGGGCGCAAGCAGCAGAACGTCGACCCGCGGTTCGTCCCCGCTGCGCACAAAGCGCGGAGCCAGCGCCTCGGCAGCGGCAACCACCCGCCGCAGCCGCCACGGATCGATCGCGCAATCGCGTTCCCGCGCGCTGGCACGCCATTTCACCTCGACAAAGGCAACCGTCCGCCCGCGTCGCGCGATCAGATCAATCTCGCCGCGCGGGGTCTTGATCCGGCGCGCCACGATGCGCCAGCCCTTGAACCGCAAATACCAGGCTGCCAGCGCTTCTCCCCGCCGCCCCCGTGCCTCTCGTTCGGCCCGGCTTGTCATTTGAGTTCAAGCGCCCGGGCATATAGCGTCTTGCGATCAAGCCCGGTCACCCGCGCAACTTCCGCCGCCGCCTGCGACGGTTTGTTCGCGGCAAGGGCGGCTTGCAACAAGGCGTCAACATCGGCTTCTTCCGCCGTATCCTCTCCGCGCGGTGCCACCACCAGCACGATTTCACCTTTTGGCGGATGCGCGGCGTAGTGCGCGATCAATTCGGCCGGAACGCTGGTGCGGCATTCTTCAAACGTCTTGGTCAGTTCCCGCGCAACGGCAACCTCTCGTCCGGGCAAGGCATCGGCAATCGCCTCAAGGGCATCCTGCAAGCGCGGCGCGGTTTCATAGAAAATCAGGGTGGCGGGTACGGATGCCATGGCGCGCAAGACATCGCTGCGCGCCTTTGCCTTGCCGGGCAGAAATCCAGCGAACAGAAAACGGTCGCTGGGCAGGCCGGACAATGTCAGGGCCACAATCGCGGCACTGGCCCCCGGCAGACTGGTGACTGGGATGCCGCGCTGGCGGGCTGCGCGGACCAACTTGTAGCCCGGATCGGAAATCAGCGGAGTTCCGGCATCGCTGGCAAGGGCAACGGGCGCTTCCGCAGCCAGAGCGAGCAACCCGTCCCGCGCATGATCGCCCGCGTGATCGTCATAGCGGATCATGCGCTGTTTTATGCCCAGATGATTCAGCAGCTTGCCGGTTACGCGGGTATCTTCACACGCTATCGCAGTTACGCCACGAAGCACCTCTACCGCACGCCGGGTTATATCCCCAAGATTGCCAATTGGCGTTGCAACTATGTAGAGACCGGGCGAAAGCGGAGCGTCCATTGCTTCCCAATGGACTGCAAGAGGGAGAGCTACAAGCCATGTTCGAAGGCCTGATCGACAGGCGCCATCTTGTGGCCGTCACCACCGCGCTGCTGCTTGCCGGGTGCAAGATTATTCCCGCCGCCCCCAACAGAGCCCCCCCACCCCCGCCCAAGGGATCGCTGCCGGTGGACGTGCAGCGCCACCGCATTGCCCTGCTGGTGCCGCTCAGCGGGCCGAACGCCGCCGTTGGCCAGGCGATTGCCAATGCCACGACCATGGCCGTGCTTGATACCAACGCCAAATCGATCCGTATCACCACATATGACACTTCGGACGATCCCGCCGCCGCCGCCAATCGTGCGCTGGCGGATGGCAACAAGCTGTTCCTTGGCCCGGTCCAGACGGACGAGGTTACCGCTGTGGCGGCGGTGGCGCGCGCCGCGCACATTCCGCTGATCACCTACAGCAGCGATTCCGCGCTGGCCGCGCCAGACGTGTTCGTGATGGGGGTAACGCCGGAAAATTCGATCCGCAGAACAGTTGCCTATGCGCATACCAACGGCGCAAGGCGATTCGGGCTGCTGGCACCGTCAGGTGACTATGGCAGCCGCGCCACTGCGGCATTTGCCGCCGCCGTCCACAGCGCAGGCGACACAATTGTTGGCAGCGCAACCTATGACAGATCCAACACCTCAATCCTCAGCGCCGCGCAGCGACTGCGCAGCAAAGGCAACCTGGATGCGATCCTGATCGCCGATGGCGCGCGCTTTGCGGTGATCGCCGCGCCCCGGCTGAAACCGGCCGCCACGGCCACCCCACGCCTGCTGGGCACCGAATTGTGGAGCGGGGACAGCACCGTCGCCAAAACGCCCGCGCTGCGCGGCGCGTGGTTTTCATCCGTATCCGATACCCGGTTCCGCCAGTTTGCCGAAAGCTACAAGGCGCGGTTCGGCGGCGCGCCCTATCGCCTGTCGACCCTGGGCTATGACAGCGTGCTGCTGACGGTGCGGATCGCCCGCGACTGGAAGGATGGAACCGCGTTTCCGGCATCGCGCCTGACTGATCAGGGCGGCTTTCTGGGGCTGGACGGCCCGTTCCGGTTCACCCCTTCCGGACAGATAGAACGCTCGCTTGAAGTGCGAGAGGCGCGGGGCGGGTCCGTGGCGATCGTCAGCGCAGCGCCGGACAAGTTCGCGGACTGACGATAACCGCCGCGCCCCGCTTGCGCGGCGGAATCGCGCCGTTCTATAACGTGAACCATGTCCGAAGACCTGTTTGACAAACTGCCCACCAGCAGCGGCGATTCCTACGATGGCTCCGCGATCGAGGTGCTTGAGGGGCTTGAGCCGGTGCGCCGCCGCCCGGGGATGTACATTGGCGGCACCGATGAACGCGCGCTTCACCACCTTGCCGCCGAAGTGCTGGACAACGCGATGGACGAGGCGGTGGCCGGCCACGCCAACCGGATCGAGGTGACGCTGGAGGAGCTGGCGGGAACGCCGGGCCGCCTGACCATCACTGACAACGGCCGCGGCATCCCGGTGGACGAGCATCCCAAGTATCCCGGCAAGTCCGCGCTTGAAGTGATCCTTTCAACGCTTCATTCGGGCGGCAAATTCTCGGGCAAGGCCTATGCCACCTCTGGCGGTCTCCACGGCGTCGGGATCAGCGTGGTCAACGCGCTGTCCACCCTCACCCGGGTCGAGGTGGCGCGGGGCAAGGAGCTTTACGCGCAGGAGTTTTCGCGCGGTGAAACGCAGGGGCCGTTGCAGCACCTGGGCGGCACGCCCAACCGGCGCGGAACCAGCGTGTCCTTCATTCCCGATACCGAAATCTTTGGGGAGGATGCAAAGTTCAAGCCGGCCCGGCTCTTCAAACTGGTCCGTTCCAAGGCCTACCTTTTCGCCGGGGTAGAGATTCGCTGGAAATGCTCCCCCAGCCTTGCCAGCGATGACGTTCCGGCAGAGGCGGTGTTTCAATTTCCCGGCGGGCTTGCCGATCATCTCAGGGAACAGATTGGCACGCGCGAGTGCGTGACCTCACAGTTCTTTTCCGGCTCGCAGGATTTTCCCCCAAATAGCCACGGAGTCGAGGAACAGGGCCGGGTCGAATGGGCAATCGCCTGGCCGCTGTGGTCTGACGGGGCTTACAGCTTTTATTGCAACACCATTCCCACCCCCGATGGCGGCACTCACGAACAGGGCCTGCGCGCCGCGCTGACCAAGGGCATCCGCGCGTTTGGCGAGCTGATCGGCCAGAAAAAGGCCAAGGACATCGCCCCCGAAGATGTCATCACTTACAGCGAGGTGATGCTGTCGGTCTTCATCCGCGATCCGCAGTTTCAAAGCCAGACCAAGGACCGCCTGACCAGCCCCGAGGCGGCGCGGCTGGTCGAAAATGCGGTGCGCGATCATTTTGACCATTTCCTGACCGACAATATGGACCGCGGCAAGGCGCTGCTGGGCCATGTGATGGAGCGCATGGATGAGCGCCTGCGCCGCAAGGCCGAGCGAGAAGTAAAGCGCAAGACCGCGACCAACGCCCGCAAGCTGCGCTTGCCCGGCAAGCTGACCGACTGTTCGGGCGAAGGCGATGCCGAAACCGAACTGTTCATCGTCGAAGGGGACTCGGCCGGCGGCAGCGCCAAGCAGGCGCGTGACCGCAAGACTCAGGCGATCCTGCCGATCCGCGGCAAGATCCTCAACGTCGCCAGCGCCACGGCGGACAAGATCCGCGCCAACAGCGAGATTGCCGACCTTGGCCTCGCACTCGGCTGCGGGATGCGCAAGGACTGCAATCCCGACAACCTGCGCTATGACCGCATCGTCATCATGACCGATGCCGACGTTGACGGCGCGCATATCGCCACCCTGCTGATGACCTTCTTCTTCCAGGAAATGCCCGAGATCGTCCGGCGCGGGCACCTCTACCTTGCCCAGCCGCCGCTTTACCGGCTGACCGCCGGCAAGGAGAGCGCCTATGCCCGCGACGATGCCCACCGCGCCGAACTGGAGGCCACGCTGTTCAAGGGCAAGAAGGTTGAGGTTGGCCGGTTCAAGGGCCTAGGCGAAATGAACCCGCAGCAATTGCGCGAAACCACCATGGCCCCCGCCAGCCGCAGCCTGATCCGCATTACCCTGCCCCCAGAATATGAGGGCCGCGCGGCGGTGAAAGATCTGGTCGACAAACTGATGGGCCGCGACCCGGCGCAACGCTTCATGTTCATCCAGAACCGGGCTGGGGAGATCGATCCGGAGTTGATTGATGCGTGATCAGTGCTGAATTTCCGCAGCCTCAAATATCCGCATCTCCGGCGCGCCGTCCCCCATTGCGCTGAGCGTCCTCACGAAATGCCCTGATTCCGGCACGGCGAAATGCGCCTTCACTGCGTCCATATCGGTCCATTCCTCGATGAACACGATGCGGTTGGGGGCTTCGCCGTCGGTCAGGCGATTGTGAGCCACACACCCCGGCTCCGCGCGCGATCGGCGCGAATGTTCGATACCCAGTTCCAGGGCCTTCGCCAGGTTCTCAGGGCGGACGGTCATGCTGCCGGTGATGATGATCATGGGGGGCAGCCTATCACGCATCAGGTTCATTGCATTGACAGTTTTCCATGTTACATCGTTACATGCAACTGGAGGGGATCACCATGACGCGTCTGCCGTTTTTTCTTGCCGCCTCGTTGATCGCCCTCGCCGTTCCGGCGCAGGCCGAACCGGGTATCGCGATCACGATCTATTCCGACAATCAGGCACTGGTGCAGGACACCCGTTCGGTCACCTTTACCGGTGAACGCCAGAAGGTGGAGTTCAAGAACGTCTCGGCCCAAATCCGGCCTGAGACAGCGACGCTCAACTCCGCCGGAATGCACATCTTTGAGCAGAACTTCGATTACGACCTGCTTTCCCCTGCCAAGATCATGGAAAACGCAGTCGGGCAGACGATCACGCTGGTCCGCACCAATCCGGCGACGGGGGCTGAAACGCGCGAGCAGGCGGTGGTGCTGGCGGCCAATGGCGGCGTGGTGCTGCAGATCGACAACCGGATAGAGGTGCTGCGCGACGATGGCCTGCCGGTGCGGGTGATCTTTGACAAGGTGCCGCCCAATATGCGCGCCGATCCAACCCTGTCGATGACGCTTCAGGCCCCGGCGGGAACGCGTGAGGCTTCGCTGCGCTATCTTACCCCCGGTCTCGGCTGGCGGGCGGACTATGTCGCGCTTTATGATGAGGCCAAGGATCAGATCGACGTTCAGGGCTGGGTGACGCTGACCAACAATTCGGGCGTCAATTATGACAACGCCGACACCGTGCTGGTGGCGGGGACACCCAAGCTGATCGGGCGCGGCGGCGATGACAACGGCATGGACGCGATGATTGAAGCCGGGACCGAGACTGGCACGCGGGGACGCCTTGGCGACTATTACCTCTATCCACTCGCCGAGCGGACGACGATCGCCAATATGCAGACCAAGCAGGTCAGCTTCCTTGATGTGAAAAACGCCCCGGCCACGCACGGATATGAAGTGCGGTTCGGCTGGATGCAGAACTCCACCACACCGCTGAACGTGCAAACGATGTACCAGTTCTCCACATCGGCCAAGGGCGGGCTTGGCGATCAGCTTCCCGCCGGAATCGTGCGTTTTTATCTGCGCGATTCGCAGGGCCAGCCACAGTTCATCGGTGAGCACGCCATTACCAACACGCCGATGGGATCGCGCCTGTCGATCAGCACCGGCGATGCCTTTGACGTCAAGGTGCAGCCGATCATGGACAGCCGCACCCGGATCAATTCCAGCCAGTGGAAAACCGCCATGCGCTACATCGTCACCAATGCGCTGCCCAAGCCGGTCAAGGTTCAGGTGGTGCAAGACGGCCTGTGGGGTGACACCCGGATTGCCCAGCAGAGCCAGCAGCCCACCTGGCGCGATGCTGACCGGGCGGCCTGGCTGGTGGACGTGCCCGCCAATGGCAAGGCCGAACTGACCGCGACTTTCGACACCCGGTATTGAAGGGCGCACCGACAATGCCGCAGGGTCCGCCCGTCCTGAGACCGTCGAAGGACTGTTTTCTTCTTCCGGCGTGGCGCGAGAATCGAAGAACAGAACGATGCTTCGACAAGCTCAGCACGGTTGGTTTGGGTGGTGTGGCGCTATGGTCTCTTGCGCTGTTCGTGCCGCCCGCGTCCGCGCAGGAGGTCTCCGCTTCCGATCCCACTGACCTGTCGGTGACAATCTATCGAGACCCCAACCGCAACGGCGGCAACCTGCAATTGAACGCGCTGGGCGGGTTCGCCGTGGTGACGGAAACCCGCCGGGTCACCCTTCCCGCCGGCCGTGCGCGCCTGCGCTTTGTTGGCGTGGTTGACGGGATCATCCCCGAAAGCGCGATCGTGACCGGGCTGCCCGGCGGCGTGATCGAGAAGAACCGCGACGCCGCGCTGCTTTCGCCCGCAACCTTGCTGCGTGCGGTCCAGGGCAAACAGGTGCAACTGCGCCGGACCAATCGCGATACCGGCAAGACCGAACTGGTTCCGGCCAAGGTTATCTCCGCCAGCGAGGATGGGGTGCTGTTTGAAACCGCCGCCGGAAAGGAGGCGCTGCGCTGTTCGGGCTTTCCCGAAACCTTTGCTTACGGCATCGACACGGCGGGCCTTTCTGCAAAGCCGGTGCTGTCGGTTCAAACCCGCAGCCCCCGCGCCATGACCACGGAAGTCAAGCTGACCTATCTTGCCCAGGGGTTCGACTGGAGCGCCAGCTATACCGGCGATGTCAATCCGGCAGCCAGGACAATGAACCTTGGCGGATGGATAACCCTGGCCAACGGTAATTCGGTAAGCCTGCCGGATGCCCAGGTGCAGATCGTTGCCGGGGGCCTGCGGCGGGAAGCGTGGCGGCGGCTGATCGATGGCTCGGCCCGGGCGGTGGCGCGATGCTGGCCGATGCAGCGCACCCATATGATCCCGCAGAGGCCGGAGCGGCCTTACCAGCTTGTGCGGCCTTATGAGCGGCAAATCGAGTATCTGAAGGCAGGCTTCGGCCTGGCGGAAGACGCCGCGATGGACATTGTCGTGACCGGTGCGATGCGCCGCGAAAGCGTGGTGGCGTCGCCGGTTGCGGCCCCGCCACCGCCGCCGCCTCCCCCGCCCGAGCAGCTTGGCGATCTCAAGCTTTACCGCGTGCCCCATCGCACCACCATTGCCGCGCGGCAGATGAAGCAGACCCGGCTGATAGAGCAGAGCAATGTCGGGTTTGAGCGGATATACCGCGTGACCTTCGCCGCGATGGACCCCAACGTCTCTGACTATCTCAACGACAGGGTTGGCGCGGATTGGCAGCGCGGCAACCCCGAGGCGATCCTGCGGACGAAGAATGACAAGGCCCACAACCTTGGCCTTCCGCTTCCCTCGGGTGCCTTCGTGATCTCGCAGGATCAGGGTCAGCGGACCATGATGATCGGCCAGCCGGACCTGCGGGACACCGCAGAGGACGAGAAGGTTGAACTTGCGCTTGGTCCGGCTCCCGATGTCACGGTGGAGCGCCGCACCGTATCACGCGGCAAGCGCTATCAACGGCAAGAGATCAAGATCAGCAACGCCGGTGCCGAACCGGTGACGCTGGAACTGCGCTACAACGTCTGGGGCGCAATCATCCTTGATGACGCTGATGGCACGCTGACCAAGCAGGATGGCCTGCCCACCTTCACGCTGAACCTGGCCCCCAACTCTGTGCAGAGCTTGCATTACACCGTTCGCTGGCAGTGAATCCCGCGACGAAACGTGCCTGGTGAGGGACGGCTTGCAAAACTCTACTCATTTGATAGCCATTAAAGTCTACTGATTCGGTAGATACTCATTGGGAGAGTCGTCATGCGCTATCCTTCCTCCTCTATCCTTGCCCTGTCGCTGCCCGTTCTGCTGCTGTCCGCCTGTTCGGCAGAAAAGTCCGAAGATGCAGCCGCTGCCGCGTCGGAAGCAGCAACCGACGCGAAGCAGGCACCAGCCGCGAATGCGGTCGCCGATCAGGCCGGGCCGGGCATCGACCGGGCGGTCGCGCCCGGGGTTGCGTTTACCTATGCCTACGCATTCACGCTGCCGGTGAAGGCGATCTCCAGCGTTCAGCAGGAACACAGCGCAGCCTGTGCCAAATTGGGACCGACACGGTGCCGCGTCACCGGCGTCACTTACACGCAGCCCAGCGCGGACGAGGCACGCGGTCAACTCGATTTCCTGCTCGCACCCGATCTTGCCTATGCCTTCGCCAACGAAGGCATTGCGGCGGTTGAGAAGGCCGACGGACAGCTGCAGAACGGATCAGTCAACGGCCGGAACGCCGGCGATGCGATCACGCTGTCACAGCAGGACAGCGCCGCGACCGAGGCCGAAATCGCGCGAATCGAATTGCGGTTGAAATCTCCGGGTCTGACCAAGGGCGAACGGGTTGAGCTGCAACAACAGATTGCCGGCCTGCACGAACAACAGCGCGGCAGCGCGCGTGACCGCAAGGCGATGGAGGCCTCCATCGCCACGACCCCGGTGACCTTCACTTATACCAGCGAAGGACTGGTTGGCGGCAGCAACACGTTCGGGCGGGCGGCGACGGCATCGTGGAACAGCGCCGAAACCGCCTTCTCGTTCGCCGCGCTGGTTGCCGGCATCGCTTTGCCGTGGGTGCTGCTGATTGGCCTTGGCGTTTTTGTGTGGCGAAAATTGCGCCGCCGCGTGACGCCAATCACGGCCGAACCCACAGCAATGCCGTAAGGGCAGGCTTACCTTCCCGCGCCTTGCCCCCCCTCTTTCCCGGGCGCGGGAAGGGATCTGCCGCGATTGCTGCGCTTGCACAAGGCAGAGCCCTCCCCTATCCGCTTAACCGCACAATTAAATGACTCGGGGAGTCCTCATGCGTTTTGAAGGCACCAGCAACTACGTCGCGACTGATGATCTGAAAGTGGCGGTCAATGCCGCGGTGCTGCTGCGCCGGCCTTTGCTGGTCAAGGGCGAGCCGGGCACCGGCAAGACCGTGCTGGCGCACGAGATTGCCAAGGCGGTGAATGCCCCGCTGATCGAATGGAACGTCAAATCAACCACCAAGGCGCAGCAGGGCCTGTACGAATATGACGCGGTGGCGCGCCTGCGTGACGGCCAGCTGGGTGACGAGCGGGTTCATGACATTGCCAACTACATCAAGAAGGGCAAGCTGTGGGAAGCCTTCACCTCGCCCCAGCTTCCGGTCCTGCTGATCGACGAGATTGACAAGGCCGACATCGAGTTCCCCAACGACCTGCTTCAGGAACTCGACCGGATGAGCTTCGACGTGTACGAAACGCGCGAGCGGATCGCGGCGAAGGAACGCCCGATCGTGGTCATCACCAGCNNTTCTTCCATTACATCAAGTTCCCCGATCGCGAGACGATGCAGGCGATCATCGACGTTCACTTCCCCGGCATCCAGAAAGCGCTGGTGACCAAGGCGATGGACGTGTTCTACGAAGTGCGCGAGGTGCCTGGCCTCAAGAAGAAGCCCAGCACGTCGGAATTGCTCGATTGGCTCAAGCTGCTGATGAACGAGGATATGCCGCTCGACGTTTTGCAGAACAAGGATCCGAGCAAGGCAATCCCGCCGCTGCACGGCGCGCTGCTGAAGAACGAACAGGACGTGATGCTGTTTGAACGGCTGGCCTTCATGGCGCGGCGTCAGAACTGAGTATCGGAACGAGTCCGGAGGTCCGCCTGTCCTGAGCTTGTCGAAGGACCGTTCTTGTTCTTCTTGCCGCGCATGGGGCCTGAAACAAATGCAGTCCTTCGACAAGCTCAGGACAGGCGGGAGTGACAGCGGCGTCAAGCACACCCGCTACGCCGCCATCCGCGCGCGGCTTGAGGCGTTCACGCCCCGCCCCGGCTGGCGCGCATGGCTTTATGAATTCCTGCTGTTCGGGTTCAAACAGGGGTGGGCCTGCCTGTTCGGCGCGCTGATGCTGGCGCTGTTGCTGGGCACGCATCTGTTCTATCCGGCCCATGCGGTGCTGGCGCGCTATGACTTCCTGACGCTGGCTGCGCTCGCCATTCAGGTCGCCATGCTGACCTTCCGGCTTGAAACGCTGGATGAAGCCAAGGTCATTCTGGTCTTCCATCTGGTCGGCACCGCGATGGAGATATTCAAGACTCACGTCGGATCGTGGCACTATCCCGAACCCAGCCTGCTGCGGATTGGCGGAGTGCCGCTGTTTTCAGGCTTCATGTACGCGGCAATCGGCTCCTACCTCGCGCGGGTCAGCCGGATTTTCGACTTTCGCTATTCGCACTATCCTAATCAGGTGCTGGCGGGGGTTCTGGCTATTGCGATCTATATCAACTTCTTCGCGCATCACTGGCTGCCCGACATGCGCCTGGCGCTGTTCGCCGCATTGGGCCTGCTGTTCTGGCGGACCCGCGTATGGTTCCGCGTCTGGCGGGACGATCGCTGGATGCCGCTGCTGCTTGGCTGGCTGCTGGTGGCGCTGTTCATCTGGTTTGCCGAAAACATCGGCACCTTCAGCAATGCCTGGCTCTATCCAAACCAGAAACATGGCTGGGCCATGGTCAGCCCGGCCAAGCTGGGCGCATGGTATCTGCTGATGTATATATCCTTCATTCTTGTCGCGGCGGTGCACAAGCCGCGGGAAAAGGCCTGATCCGATGTTCTTCAACTTTGTCGACGAGCTGCGCGCTGCTGGCATCCCCGCCAGCTTCAAGGAACATCTGGTGCTGCTGGAAGCGCTGGACAAGGACGTGATCGAGCAGACGCCGGAGCAGTTCTATTACCTGTCCCGCGCGGTGTTCGTGAAGGATGAAGGCCTGCTTGACCGGTTCGACCAGGTTTTCAACAAGGTCTTCAAGGGCCTGCTGACCGACTATGGGCAGAACCCGGTCGACATTCCCGAGGACTGGCTGAAGGCCGTTGCCGAGAAATTCCTGACACCCGAGGAAATGGCCGCGATCGAGAAGCTGGGATCGTGGGAAGAGATCATGGAGACGCTGAAGAAGCGGCTTGAGGAACAGCAAAAGCGCCACGAAGGCGGCAGCAAGTGGATCGGCACCGGCGGCACCAGCCCTTTCGGAAACAACGGTTACAACCCCGAAGGCGTGCGGATCGGCGGGGAGAGCAAGCACAAGCGCGCGCTGAAAGTCTGGGAAAAGCGCGAGTTCCAGAACCTGGACAACACCCGCGAACTTGGCACCCGCAACATCAAGATCGCGCTGCGCCGCCTGCGCCGCTTCGCCCGCGAAGGATCGCCCGACGAACTTGACCTTGAAGGCACGATCGAGGGCACCGCGCGGCAAGGCTGGCTCGACATCAAGATGCGGCCTGAACGGCACAACGCGGTCAAGCTGCTGCTGTTCCTTGACGTTGGCGGATCAATGGACCCCTTCATCAAACTGGTCGAGGAACTGTTCAGCGCCGCCACTGCGGAGTTCAAGAACCTTGAATTCTTCTACTTCCACAACTGCCTGTATGAAGGCGTCTGGAAGGACAACAAGCGCCGCTGGAGCGAGCGGACCAACACCTGGGACATCCTCCACAAGTACGGGCACGATTACAAGGTGGTGTTCGTCGGCGACGCGGCGATGAGCCCCTATGAAATAACCCACCCCGGCGGCTCGGTTGAACATTTCAACGAGGAGGCGGGATCGGTATGGCTGCAGCGCCTCGCCCACGTCTATCCGGCGACGGTGTGGATCAACCCGGTGCCCGAAAAGCAGTGGTCCTATTCGCAGTCAACCAAGATGATCCGCGAGGCGGTGGGCGGATCGATGTATCCGCTGACTCTGGGCGGCCTGGACGATGCCATGCGCGAACTGACGCGGAAAAAGCATTGATGGGCTTAGGTGACCTCCACAGCCGCTGGTTCGGCACATGGAGCCTGGATGATCCGCGTCCGATCGCTGCAAGCGCCCCTTACACCTTCTGCCTTCCATCCCAGCGCTTGCTGGACGCGGTGCGTCCCGGCGATCTGGTGAAAGCCATTTTCAGACCAAAGCCTTCGAACAGAAATTACGACGCGGAGCGAATGTGGGTAACCGTCGCCCAACTGAAGGGAGATCAACTGATCGGTGAACTTGCCAATCAGCCCTTTGATATGCCGCAGATGAAGCAAGGAATGTCCGTAACCGTGCCGCTGAACTTTGTCATCGATATTGATTGGGCGGAGGGACACGTTGGTCCGTTTGAAGCACCATCGCGTGAATATTGGGACCGTTGCATGGTCGACGATTGCGTTTCCGAGGGGCGAAGCCGCGTAGATTATCTCTATCGCGAAGAGCCTGATCTGGGTTGCGACGAGGATCGGTATCCCGACAGTGGATGGCGTATCCGTGGAACCGATGAGGCCATTGCCGCAGATGAAGCTGCTGACCGCAAGCCGGTCTATATTGCGATCGGCGCGGTGCTGAACCAAGACGATAGCTGGATTCATCTAATCGATGAACCCATCGGATCCTCATTTTTGTGGGATGATGCAAGGGGCAAATACGAGCCGAATTCGTCCGTTGGCTGAGTCGGTTTGTGGGCCGCGATGCAAAGAACCGGCCGCCTTCCCGAACTGCGATCACAGTCTCGCTACCGGTTCTTGGTGCAGGGCAAGAATAACTCACCTTGAGGTGGTCCCGGTTTTCTGGA
>JAFEEX010000077.1 GCA_018240895.1 Pseudomonadota bacterium
ATAATTATGAATCAGACTCTGAGATTGCATAATCTGTTGATGATCTGGTGGGATTGGTCCTCAAGGAAACGAATGGGAATGTTAGCTGCGATGCTAGCGCTCGCTTCCCTTCCGTGGCTATTCCTCGGTTGGCTACCAAGAGAATGGGGCGCGTTCATTGGCGGAACGTCTTTTCTGGCTATCCCGCAAATAGTTGGATGGCTCCTGTTCGTCGGCCTGAAGACCGGCGTCATGCCAGAGCGCGGAAGCAAGGTTGATAGGCAGGCTTCACCACTCGAATTTTGGATTGTAGCGGCTACTTACGGTGCCGTACTTGTGGTTTATGCTTGGATTATATCTATGGTTCTGCTGGATGTAGTGAGAGGATCGTAGGACGGTCCGCTCCCCCAACCATACCGGTCATTCACCTCTTCACACCGATTGACTGAGGGCCTCCCCAAAACTCAGGCAAGACTATTCGCAGGCCCTGCGGTCTTACCCCCCACGGCGCTGGCGGATTCCATAATCGATCCTGATCCGCACCCATTCGCCAACCTTGTAAACGCCGCCAAGGCGGGGGGGGCGGACTTTGAATTGCCAGGCTGCGGCCAGGACGGCGCGCTGGATTTGCGAGCCGGAGGGGTATTCATCCAGCCCGACGCAGTCCTCCACCCGCCATTCGGACGCGGTGCGGCAGGCGATCAGCGCATAGCCCGGCCCCTCCGCAGTTGAGAGATAGCCGGCAAGTTCTGCATCGCTCGGCTCGCGATACCACGATGCGGCATACAGCGGCTGGCCATTGGGGGCCGAACCGACCCGCTTGCTGTCCCCCGGAACTCCGGTATCGACCGGCCCCATCATTGCCCGGGCGGGGCCGGGCGCGGTGGCGGTGCGCGGCAGGCGCGATATATCAAGCGCGGCCATCTGGCTTTTCGACACCGGGATGATCACCGGCGGGGTGACGGCGGCGGGCGTCACCGGTTTGAGCGCGGGCTGGCTGGCCTGACGCGGCTGCACCAAGCGCGGCTGATCGGTGGAAGGAGCGGGGCTGGATTTTGACGGGCTTTCGCGGCGCTGCTGCGGTTTGTCATCATCGGCCGGCTTGATCGCGATGCTGACCAGCCGGGTGCCTGGCTTGGTTTTGGTCTGATCGGGCGTCAGGCCCAGCGACAGCACCGCCAGCAGCAACAGCGCCTCTACCAGCACCGTCAGCACGAACGACGGCGCGCGCCGCCCCAGCCGTGCGCGCAGCCGTGTCAGCAGCGGTGCCGGAAAATCCTGAGTGATCTGGCGCACGAACCCTCATCAACGGCGGCACGGATCGGGGAACCCGGCCTGATCAATGCCCCGCCGTGCCATGGCGCGGACGGCCCCGGAGGACAAGCGGAAACAGGGCACGTCCGCCTTGGCACCGCGCATTTGTAACGCAAAGCCCCGCCCCGGCGCGAACCGGGGCGGGGCCTGCGACCCGCTGGCGCGGTGGTTTACCTAACGAAGATCAAACCGGTCAGCGTTCATCACCTTGGTCCAGACCTTGACGAAATCGCGCACGAAGCGCTCCTCTCCGCCGTTTTCGGCATAGACCTCTGCCACGGCGCGCAGTTCCGAATTGGAACCGAACGCCAGATCGACACGGGTGGCGCGCCAGGTTTCCTTGCCGGTCGTGCGGTCAGTCGCGACAAATTCTTCCTCACCGCTGCCTTCCACGGCCTTCCACACATTGGCCATGCTGAGCAGGTTGACGAAGAAATCGTTGGTGAGTTGCCCCACGCGGTGAGTGAACACACCGTGGCTGCGCCCATCATAATTGGCGCCCAGCACCCGCAGTCCGCCGATCAGCACGGCCAGTTCGGGAACCGAAAGGCCCAGCAGCGCCGCCCGATCAAGCATCATCTCCTCGGTCCGCACCGCCAGCTTGCGTGGCAAGTAATTGCGGAAGGCATCGGCCTGCGGTTCAAGCGGTTCAAAGCTGGCAGCATCGGTCTGCGCTGCGGTGGCATCGGCCCGCCCGCCGGTGAAGGAAACCGCCTGTTTCGATCCGGCAGCGGCAATCGCCTGTTCCAGAGCGACAGTCCCGCCCAGCACGATCGCATCGGCCAGCGACAGTGAGCCGCGCAGCCCGTCCAGTGTGTCCAGAACCTTTGCCAGTTCGGCAGGCTCGTTCACCTGCCAATCGCGCTGCGGGGCCAGACGAAGGCGCGCGCCATTGGCACCGCCGCGAAAGTCCGTCTTGCGGAAGGTGCTGGCCGATGCCCAGGCGGTCTTGATCAACTGGCTGATGGTCAGGCCGGACGAGGCGATCCGCGCCCTGGCCGCGGCCACATCGGCATCGGATGGCATCGTGCCCGCCGGAATCGGATCCTGCCAGATCAGGTCTTCGGCGGGAACGTCCGGGCCAAGGTAACGAACCTTTGGCCCCATGTCGCGGTGGCACAGCTTGAACCAGGCGCGGGCAAAGGCGTCCTTGAACGCTTCGTGATCGTCGCGGAACCGCTGGGAGATTGCGCGCAGTTCCGGGTCCATCTTCAGCGCCAGGTCCGCGGTGGTCATCATGGTCGGCACCCGCTTTGCCGGATCGTCCGCCGCCGGGGCCATGTCTTCCAGCTTCTGGTTGATCGGCTGCCACTGATGCGCGCCCGCCGGGGACCGGACCAGTTCATATTCATAGTCAAACAGCAGCCGGAAATAGTTTTCCGACCAGGCGGTCGGGGTGTTGACCCACGCCCCTTCGATCCCGCTGGTGGTGGCATCTCCGCCAACCCCGGTGCCAAAGCCGTTGTGCCAGCCTAGCCCTTGCAGCGTGATGTCCGCACCTTCCGGTGCGGGGCCGACCAGTTCGGGATTGCCCGCGCCGTGGGCCTTGCCAAAGGTGTGGCCCCCGGCGGTGAGCGCCACGGTTTCTTCATGGTTCATCGCCATGCGGGCAAAGGTTTCCTTGATGTCGCGCGCCGATGCCAGCGGATCGGGAACGCCGCCCGGCCCTTCCGGGTTGACGTAGATCAGGCCCATCTGGATCGCAGCCAGCGGGTTTTCCAGATCGGCCTTGTCTTCCGGGCGAATGCGGGTCTGGGCGCCTTCGTTGACCCATTTGTCCTCGCTGCCCCAATAGATGTCGCGTTCCGCTTCATAGACATCCTGACGCCCGCCGCCGAAACCGAACACCGGGCCGCCCATCGTTTCGATCGCGACATTGCCGGTCAGGATGAACAGGTCCGCCCAGGAAATGTTCTTGCCGTATTTCTGCTTGATCGGCCACAGCAGCCGCCGGGCCTTGTCCAGATTGCCGTTGTCCGGCCAGGAATTGAGCGGGGCAAACCGCTGTTGCCCGGTATTGGCCCCGCCGCGCCCGTCGCCGGTGCGATAGGTGCCTGCAGCGTGCCAGGCCATGCGGATGAACAGCGGACCGTAGTTGCCATAGTCAGCCGGCCACCACGGCTGGCTGTCAGTCATCAGCGCGGCAAGATCAGCCTTCAGTGCCTTGTAATCCAGCGCATTGAACGCCTCGGCATAGTTGAAATCCGGCCCCATCGGATCGGCCGGGCCATGGCTGTCAAGAATCTCCAGCGGCAGCGCAGTGGGCCACCAATCGCGATTCTGCCGCCCCAGCAATTCGCGCAGCCCGCCATCGCCGTGGAAGGGGCAGCCGCCCCCGCTGGAACCAGTTTTCATGTTCATGGCATCGCTCCTTGGGATTCGTTTGATGAAAGCGTTCTATCTCAGCGAATAAATCGCCCAAAACGATCATTGTCTGTTACTGATTGTCAAATTTCCGATTATAACGAGACGTGGTGGCGGATTGCAGCGCGGCCCGATCTTGCCCGCGCGCGCGGCTCTGCCTATGCCTCGCCGCCATGACCAGTTTCAGCCATACCCGCCGCCTGATGCAACGCGGCATCGATTTTCTGGGCACCGAATACGCCGTGCTGTGCGGGGCGATGTCGTGGGTGTCGGAACGCAACCTGGTGTCCGCAATCAGCAACGCCGGCGGCTTCGGGGTGATAGCCTGCGGGGCGATGACCCCCGAACTGCTCGATGCCGAGATCGCGGCGACCAAGGCGCTCACTTCCAAACCCTTTGGCGTCAACCTGATCACCATGCATCCGATGTTGTTTGACCTGATCGCGGTCTGCGCCCGCCACAAGATCAGCCATGTGGTGCTGGCTGGCGGCATCCCGCCCAAGGGCAGTGTCGAGGCGATCAAGGATTTTGGCGGCAAGGTGCTGGTCTTCGCCCCCACCCTGGCCCTGGCCAAGAAGCTGCTGCGCTCTGGCGCTGATGCGCTGGTGATTGAGGGGAGCGAGGCCGGCGGGCACATCGGCCCGGTGGCGACCAGTGTTCTCGCGCAGGAGTTCCTGCCCGAACTGGCCGACCATCACGTCGTCTTCGTTGCTGGCGGGATCGGCCGGGGAGACATGATTGCCGCCTATCTGGAAATGGGGGCCTGCGGCGTCCAGCTTGGCACCCGCTTCGCCTGCGCCAGCGAGAGCATAGCTCATCCCGATTTCAAGAAGGCCTTCTTCCGCGCCAATGCCCGCGATGCCGTGGCATCGGTGCAGATCGATCCGCGCCTGCCGGTGATCCCGGTGCGTGCGCTGAAGAACAAGGGGACCGAGGAGTTCACCGCCAAGCAGCGCGAAGTTGCCAATATGCTTGACGCCGGCGAGGTCGATATGGCGGCGGCCCAGCTTGAGATCGAGCATTTCTGGGCTGGCGCACTGCGCCGCGCGGTGATTGACGGCGATGTCGAATCGGGATCGATCATGGCTGGCCAGTCAGTCGGCATGGTCACCAGTGAAGAGCCCGCCGCTGAGATCATCGCCCAGTTGATGAGCGAAAGCGAAGCAGCCCTGGCGCGGTAGCCCTTGGCCTCACCCCTTCGGGGGGCAGTTTGCCACATCCACCAAAAAAGAGGCCGAAGCGGCTGGCTCCGGCCCATGAAGGTGCTGTTCGCAGGAGGAACAGGGTGAGGCGGGATCGGGGGAGGAGAGGTGGTCCCCCCGGCTCCGCCAAGCTTTGTGTTCGGATAATCAATAGTTGTAGGCGCGCTCCCCGTGCTCGCTAAGGTCAAGCCCCTCACGCTCGGCATCCTGGTTCGGGCGCAGGCCGAAGACCTTGTCGATTGCGAAGAACAGCACGGCCGAAACCCCGCCTGACCAGACCAGCGTGAGCAGCACTGCCTTGATCTGGGCCATGATCTGGGTGCCCATGTCATAACTGCCGGCCACGTATGGGAACTTGGTGTAATCGATCAGCCCCTGCCCGCCGAGATCGGGCGAAACCAGCACACCGGTCATGATCGCGCCGAAGATCCCGCCGATGCAGTGCACGCCGAAAACATCCAGCGTGTCATCGTACTTCAACCTGTTCTTGACCGTGCTGACGAAGAAGTAACACAGCGGCGAAACCAGCAGGCCCAGCACGATCGATCCCATCGGCCCGGCAAAACCCGAAGCCGGGGTCACCGCGACCAGTCCGGCAACAGCCCCGGTGGCAGCCCCCAGCATGGACGGCTTGCCGTGGTGGACCTGCTCCACCACCGACCAGCTAAGCGCCGCCGCCGCCGTGGCGACGAAGGTGTTGATGAAGGCCACCGCGGTCACTCCATTGGCTTCAAGGTTGGACCCGGCGTTGAAGCCGAACCAGCCCACCCACAGCAGCGAGGCGCCGATCATGGTCATGGTCAGCGAATGCGGCGGAGTGGCTTCCTTGCCGAAACCGACGCGCTTGCCGATCATCAGGCAGCCGACCAGCCCGGCGATGCCGGCGTTGATGTGAACCACGGTACCGCCCGCAAAATCGAGCGCCCCCCACTGGAATATCTTGCCCGCATCGTCGGGGCTGTCAGGCAGGAAGTCCGGCCCGGCCCAGTACCAGACCATGTGCGCGACCGGGAAATAGACGATCGTCAGCCACAGCACCACGAACAGCATCAGCGGCCAGAACTTCACCCGTTCGGCAAAGGCCCCGACGATCAGCGCCGGGGTGATGCAGGCGAAGGTCATCTGGAACACGACATAGACGAATTCGGGCAGATAGACGTTGTTGGAGAAGGTGGCGGCATAGGTTGAAGCCGAAACGCCCTTGAGAAACGCCTTTGACAAACCTCCGACGTACGGCGTGGAGCCCGAGGTGAACGACAGCGAATAACCCCAGAAGCACCACACCAGCGCCGCGATCGATACGATCATGAACACCTGCATCAGCACCGAGAGCATATTCTTGGTGCGGACCAGGCCGCCATAAAACAGCGCCAGCGCCGGCACGCTCATCATCAGCACCAGCGCCGAGGAAACGAGCATCCATGCGGTGTCACCCTTGTTTACCATGGTGGCCATCTGCGCCGCCGTTGGCGCCTTGATCGGTGCAGCCGCTGCGGCCTGGGCCATGGCGGCGGTTGCGGTGCCAAGCGTTGCAAGCAGCGCCCCCGCACCGCAGGATAGTTTGCGGATCATTGTGTTTTCCCTCCTGTCAGGCCGGCTCACAGCGCGGTGTCCCCGGTTTCGCCGGTGCGGATGCGGGTGGCTGAGGCAAGGTCAAGCACGAAGACCTTGCCGTCGCCGATCGCCTCGGTGCTGGCGGTCTGCTGGATCGTTTCGATCACTTGCGGCGCAAGTGCATCGCTGCACGCCACCTCGATCTTCACCTTGGGCAGCATATTGGTGGAATATTCCGCGCCGCGATAAATCTCGGTCTGCCCCTTTTGCCGGCCAAAGCCCTTGACCTCGGAAACGGTCATCCCCGCGACACCCACCGTGCCAAGGGCATCGCGCACCTCGTCGAGCTTGAATGGCTTGATGATGGCGATGATGTATTTCATGCCGATCCCCTGATTGCCTGCCGGCCCATCGCCGACTTCGCACTTGCAGCAAGGGACGTGCCAGTTCGGCAAATTCCGGGTTTTACGGGGATGTGAAGCGAACCGGCACCCGGCCTGCACGGGGCGCAAGCGTGATTGCTGCGCAGTTGCCTATTTTTTAGGCAATCCGAGTACAGCCAGAATCGGCAGGTGGTCCGATGCCACGGCGGACAGCGGCGAATGGTGCACGCGGGTTTCGCCAAGCGTCCATTCGCCGGACACCACTATCCGGTCGAGCTGCGCGACCGGGCGGCGCGTCGGGAACGAACGGCCCGGCGTCAGCACCCGCCACGGCGCATGAAATTCGCGCCAGCTTCCGCCGTGCAGCGCCCATTCGTTGAAATCGCCCATCAAGACCGATGGACAGGTCGGGCCGCAGCCGGCGACATGGGCCAAAATCGCGCGAAGCTGATGACGGCGGCGCAGACCCGACAGGTCAAGATGCATCCCCACCACCCGCAGCCGGTGGCCGCCGGCCAGCAGATCGGCCCGCACCGCGCCGCGCGGCTCCAGCGTGGGAAGCGGCACCACTCCCGCCTCAACCACTGTGACCCCGCGCTTCACCAGCAAGGCATTGCCGTGCCAGCCAATCGAATCCGGACGGTGATTGAGCGGGACAGCGCGATAGTTCGACAGGTCATCCAGCATATCGCGCGGCAACACCGTTTCGCGCCGGCCAAAGCGCCGGTCCGCCTCTTGCAGCGCCACCACGTCTGCATCGATCTCATGCAGCACCGCAAGAATTCGCTCGGGATCACGGCGGCGGTCAAGCCCGACCGCCTTGTGAATGTTGTAGCTGGCAAAGGTGAGGTGCATTACCCGGCGATATAGCGGGCAGTCATCGGGGGCAGCAAGTGTCACTGCCCGGTATGGATGGTGCCGGCGGGTTTGCTCACCAGTTCCGCATTTCCACAGCCGCTGAGTCTGTCGAAGGCCGCGCGCAACGGCCAGGGTGCAAAGGGGTTCGCGCAGAGAGCGCAGAGGAAGAAAGGGAGACGCAGAGGGGATGCGCCTGCGGCGAAGCCGCTATGTCAAACTATCCTTGCGGCCCCGGCATCACCTTGTGTGATCGAGGGGCCTTCGGCCCGACGCAACATCTCTGCGTCTCCCTTTCTTCCTCTGCGCTCTCTGCGAGAATCCTACCGTTCCTTGGTCGCAGAAAACACCAGATCGGGGTTCTTTTCCTGCTGATAGCTTACGTCCCACGCCGATCGCGCCATGAAAACCGGATCGCCATCGCGGTCCTTGGCGAGGTTTGATTTGTTGAAATCGGCGAATTGTTTCAGCGCTGCATCGCTGCCTTTCAGCCAGCGGGCGGTGTCGAATGGCGCGGCCTCCAGCACAGCCTCAACCTTGTATTCCGCCTCAAGCCGGGAAATCAGCACGTCGAGCTGAAGCTGGCCGACCACGCCGACGATCCACTGCGCGCCGATCTCGGGATAGAACACCTGGATCACGCCTTCCTCTGACAGGTCATCCAGCGCCTTGCGCAATTGCTTGGTCTTGGTCGGGTCTTTCAGCGCGACGCGGCGGAGGATTTCCGGGGCGAAGTTGGGCAGGCCGGTGAAGCGCACCTTGTTTGCCTCGCTCAGGGTATCGCCCACCCGCAGCGTGCCGTGGTTGGGGATGCCGATGATGTCGCCCGGCTCGGCAGTGTCGGCAATCTCGCGGTCCTGGGCGAAGAACAGGATCGGCGAATGGATCGCCACCGGTTTGCCCAGCGCCGAGGGCGTGAGCTTCATCCCGCGCCTGAAAGTACCCGAAACCAGCCGCATGAAGGCGATCCGGTCACGATGCATCGGATCCATGTTGGCCTGAACCTTGAAGATGAAGCCGGTGACTTCCTTGTTGCCCGGCTCGATCGTTCCCGCCTCACTTGGCTGAGGGCGCGGCGGCGGGGCGTGGCGGGCGATTGCATCGATCAGTTCGGCAACGCCGAAGTTCTTGAGCGCCGACCCGAAGTAGACCGGGGTCAGGTCACCGTGGCGATAGGCCTCAAGATCGAAGGCCGGATAACCGTGCTGGCCCAGTTCGATTTCCTCGGCGATCGCGGCGGGGATGTTCTCGGCCGGATCGCGCTTGCCCAGAAATTCGCGGCTGTCACCTTCGGGACGACTGATGGTGCCCGTAGCGAAATCGAGCACGCCCTGGAACTCGCCGCCCATCCCGATCGGCCAGGACATCGGTGCAACATCAAGCGCCAGCGCATCGGCCACCTCATCCAGCGTTTCGAACACCGACCGCCCCTCGCGATCGACCTTGTTGACGAAGGTGATGATCGGCACCGAGCGCAGACGGCAAACCTCAAACAGCTTGCGGGTCTGCGGCTCTATCCCCTTGGCGGCGTCGATCACCATGATCGCCGAATCGACCGCGGTAAGCGTGCGGTAGGTATCCTCGGAAAAGTCCTCGTGCCCCGGGGTGTCGAGCAGGTTGAAGGTTACCCCGTCCCGCTCGAAGGTCATCACGCTGGAGGTGACCGAAATCCCGCGCTGCTGCTCGATCTTCATCCAGTCCGACCGCGTGCGCCGTGCCTGGCCCTTGGCGCGCACGGCGCCGGCCAGCTGGATCGCGCCGCCGCGCAGCAGCAGCTTTTCCGTCAGCGTCGTCTTGCCGGCGTCGGGATGCGCGATGATGGCGAAGCTTCGCCTTCGGGCGGCTTCGGTCGCGGCGGCGGAGCGCGGCTCCGCGGCGGGGAGGTCCATGGAACGGGGTCTCGGGCGATGGGGCACCGGCGCTGGGGCCGGGCGGTTGGCGCCGATGTAGTGCGGCGCGCGCCCGCGCGCCAGCGCTTCAGTCGAGCGTCGTCGCCGGCCCGGTCGGCCGCGCCGTCCGGTTCCAGATCGTGCGGATGGTCTCCATGACATGCACGGGGTCGGGCACGCCCTTGAGGTTGTGCTGCTGTTCCGCCGTACGGCCTTCCATGGAGCGGACCACGACCTCGCCGATGCCGACCAGGCGCTGATACAGGCTCTGCTTCACTACGACGTCGCGGATCCTGAAGATCTCGATATCGTCGCGGGTCTTCGTCCAGAAGCCCTGGACGATCAGGATCCGCTCGTTGCTGATGGTGATGCGCTGGCGGCCCAGGAAGGGGATGCC
>JAFEEX010000078.1 GCA_018240895.1 Pseudomonadota bacterium
CCTCCTGAAAGCTCACAGCTAGGGATAGCGCGTCCAGCTTTGCGGCAAGCCCAGCCAGGCGCATTTCTGCCCGTCCGAATGGCTGGCAGCCGGCTCTCCCAGAACTCCGGGGTCGAATGCCCCGCCAGCGACCCCGACCATGCCGGGTGCCATGGCGGCGGTCCACCACAGCGTGGTGCCGCAATCGGGGCAGAAATACCGAAACTGCGGTTCGGACACGGGCACGCTGCGCTTTACAGCCGTTCCCGATTGCGCGCCGACCTGCCGTTCCGGGAAATAGGCTGACCATCCGAATGCGCTGCCGGTCCGCCGTTTGCAATCGCTGCAATGGCAAAGCGCGTTGACCCTGGGTTCTCCGTGCAGTTCCAGCGAAAGCTGGCCGCAGGAACAACGCGCCCTGATCAAGCAACCATCCCCTCAATCGCCCGTGCCATTGCCGCATCGCGGGTGGAAAGCCCCCCGGCGTCATGCGTGGTCAGGGTGATGTCCACCCGGTTATAGACGTTGGACCATTCGGGGTGGTGATCCGCCTTGTCAGCGTAAAGCGCCACCCGGGTCATGAAGCCGAAGGCGGCGTTGAAATCGCCAAAGCGGAACTCGCGCTCAATCGCCAGCCCGTCACGGCGCAGCGCCCAGCCGGGGAATTCGGCCAGCAGGGCCGTGACTTCGGATTCGCTCAGGCGGTGTACGGTCATGCGGGCACTCCTTGGCAGGGGCGCTGCTTTCACCTATCGCGCCGATCCATGCAAGTGTGCAGTCTCGCCGCGAATGACATCGCCTGCCGGCGCGGCGACCGGCTGCTGTTTCGCGGCCTGTCCTTTGCGCTGGAAAGCGGCGCGGCGCTGCAACTGGCCGGGGCGAACGGAACCGGCAAGTCCAGCCTGATCCGCATTCTGGCCGGACTGATGCCCGCCTATGCCGGGTCGGTGACGCGCGGCGGCGCGGTTGCCCTGCTGGATGAACATCCCGCGCTTGATCCGCACCTGCCGCTGGGCCGGGCGCTGGCGTTCTGGCAGAAGATCGACGGGCCGGAAGATAACCAGGCCGCGCGACTTGGCCTGTCCGACCTGATGGAGGTGCCGGTGCGCTTCCTTTCCACCGGGCAGAAAAAGCGCGCCGCCCTCGCCCGGATGATCGGCCAGCGCGCGCCGGTCTGGCTGCTGGACGAGCCGCTGAACGGGCTTGATGCCAAGGGCACCGCGCTGGTCGAGCAACTGACGGCTGACCATTGCGACAGCGGCGGCATCTGCATCATCGCCTCGCACCAGCCCTTCGCGCTGGCGGGGATGAAGAGGCTGGACCTTGCTACGTTCATCTCCCCTCCCCCTGGGGAGGGGTCAGGGGGTGGGGGTACGGCGTTTGATCGTCGCGCCGCCGATCCCCCACCCCAACCCCTCCCCGACGGGGAGGGGCTTTGATGAGCGTTTTGTTCACCCTCCTCGCGCGCGATCTGCGCCAGCTCGTACTGGGCGGACGGCGCGGCGGGGCGCTGTTGCCGGTGCTGTTCTTCCTGGCGGTCGCCATGCTTTATCCCTTCGCGGTCGGGCCTGACGCGCCGGTGCTGGCGCGGACCGGGGGCGGAGTGCTGTGGGTCGCCGCCCTACTCGCCGCGATCCTGCCGCTTGACCGCCTGATCGAGCCGGATCTGGAACTGGGCCTGTTCGACCAGTGGGCGCTGCGCGGGATCAGTGAAGAGGCGGTGATCGCGGTGCGGGTGCTGGCCCACTGGCTCAGCTTCGCCCCGCCCCTGATGCTCGCCGCGCTCCCCGGCGCGGCGCTGGTCGGGATCGACGGGCCGACCCTGCGCACGGTGGAACTCGGCCTGCTGCTCGGTACGCCGGGCCTCGCCGCGATCGGCGTCACTGTCGCCGCGCTAACCGCCGGCCTGCGCGGCGGCGCGGCGCTGGGCGGGCTGCTGGTGATCCCGCTCGCCGTGCCCTTGCTGATTTTCGGCGCAGGGAGTCTGGCGACAGGCGGCGAAAGCGGGCTGGCGCTATGCGGTGCGGTGAGCCTGGTGTTGCTGGCGATTGCCCCGTTTGCCGGAGGGGCGGCGATCAGGGCTGGGCGGGGTTGAGCGCCACAATCTGTTACTCAATGTCGAAGTGCGCGATCGAGATTATCTTTTGTCTTTTGTCAGACAGGGGAAATTTTGGGAGAGGGCAAATGACGTGAGCAGGCCAGCAGATAACTGTCGGCGCTCAGGATTGTGTCGTAAAAACTCCAGCGCTACATCAAGAAGTTGACCATTTGTGACGCTCTTAGGCATACAAATTTGACGTTCCTCAGAGACAAGATCTCTGTCCACGATCCCCCGCAGATAACCTGTACACACCCCAAAAATGAGATTATCTTTGGTGTGAACTTTGGATTTCTCGCATTCTGCTAGAAAGGTGTTGCCACTTGCCAAAGGACTCGTGACCGCTTCTGCGCCCATGAGGATCAAGGCCGCCGCCAGTATCATAATCGCCCCCTAATAAATCTGCTCAATACGGCGGCCGATCCAGCCCCTTCGGGCTCGCGGTGAAAATCTCACACCCATCCTCGGTAATCCCGATCGAATGCTCGAACTGCGCTGACAGCGACCGATCGCGCGTCACGGCGGTCCAGCCGTCGTCCATCATCCGCACGCCCGGTTTGCCCAGGTTGATCATCGGTTCGATGGTGAAGAACATGCCCGGCTTCAGTTCCGGCCCGGTTCCGGCACGGGCGGCGTGGACCACTTCTGGCGCGTCGTGGAACAGCCGGCCAAGGCCATGCCCGCAAAATTCGCGCACCACGCCCAAGCGGTGCTTTTCGGCATGGGCCTGGATCGCCGCGCCGATATCGCCCAGCCGCGCGCCGGGGCGGGCTTTCTCGATCCCGATCATCAGGCATTCATAGGTTACGTCGACCAGCCGCCTGGCCTTCAGCGGCACGTCCCCGACCAGATACATCCGGCTGGAATCACCGTGCCAGCCATCCAGCAGCGGGGTGACGTCGATGTTGATGATGTCTCCATCCTTCAACGCCCTGTCACCCGGAATGCCGTGGCAGATCACGTTGTTGAGCGAGGTGCAGCACGAATGGGCAAAGCCGCGATAGCCCAGCGTCGCCGGCACCGCGCCGCCATCCAGCGTCATCTGGCGGACCACGTCATCAATCTGCGCGGTGGTCACCCCGGGCTTTACCAGATCAACCATCGCGTCAAGGATTTCGGCGGCGAGCCGCCCGGCCTTGCGCATCCCTTCAAAGGCGGCGGGGCCGTGCAGCTTGATCGTGCCGTCGCGCAGGACAGTCTCGGTATCGGATACGGTCTGGTACAGGTTCATGCCCCCCATGTAGCGAATGCGACACGAAAATGCGAGGGTTCAGCGCCCGAGCGCGAACAGGGCGCGGTATTCGGGCTTTACCGCCTTCAGCACCTGCGGCGTGACCGGCAGCGTGACTTCATAGAATCCTTCCACATAAGGCCCCGCTTCATAGGGGTTCACCAGCACGCCGATCCGGGTGAAATGCTGCTTGTCCGATGATCCCAGCAGCAGGATCGAATCGACCGGATCGATGCATTTGTCGAACTCGTCTCCGCTGTTGGGGTCGACCGGCTCGCCCCGCTTTTCGACGCGTTGCTTGTCAAGCGCGGTGCAGAACGGGGCGCGGATCGCCGCAGAGAGCGCCTGCTTTGACGTAAACAGATCAAGCGCCTTGCGCGGAGCGCCCGCTGCCTTGTCCCACAGCAATCCTTCTGCCCACGAATTGCCGTGCGCCCCGCCGGTATAGTCCCACCGCTCTGCCGACAGGCTGAGCCAGCCGGGCAGATCGGTCACCACCTTCCACTCGGTTGAATGGGCATAGGCATGATAATCAAAGCCGTTCTTTTTGGCATCGTCCTGCGCTTCCTTTGCCTGGCCGATCAGATCAGCCTTGCGCTTGGCAAGATCAGCGTCGAGCCAGGCCTTTAGCGCGGGGGTAGCCGCTGCCGCTGCGGGATAGGCATAGTCAAATTCGTAAAGCGGGGTCTTTTCCGCGATGCTGCTGCCCGTGACGGAGGAACTGTTGGCGGTGGCAGTGACGGAAGGCGCAGCAGCGCTGGCAACCACGGTGGCGACGCTGGGTTGTGGCGCGGGCTTTTCGGGCGGCTGACTGGCCTTGCACCCGGCAAGCGCCAGCACCGCAAACACCATCGGACTGGAACGCATCTGCACATTTCCTCTCGCTTGGGCCGCAAAGCTGCGGCAAGGGTGGCCCATCATGACTGACAAGAACGCATTGATCCAGCCCGACAAAGGCCAGAGCGCCATTCCGATCCACCTGGTCGACAAGACCGGGCTGGACAGCTTCATCAAGACCCTGTCCGCCCCGCAGCGCGCCGCGCTGGAGGCGCAGAAGTTCAAGGCAGAGGGTTATTCCCATGCGATCCTGCCCGATGGTGATGGCTGGATGGTCTGTTCAGGCGTGGCCAATACTGAAAGCCTGTCAAGCTGGTGCCTGGCCAAGCTGGCCGAAGTGCTGCCGCCCGGCACCTATCGCCGCGCCGGGGGCGATCCGGGGCCGGCGCTGTTCGGCTGGATCAGTGGGCAGTACCGGTTTGACCGCTATCGCTCTGACGCGGAGGCAGATGGGCCGCGCGTGCTGCTGACCAGCCAGGTCAAGGCGATCGCACCCGCCATTGCCGAGGCTGACGCCGTCGCGCTGGTCCGCGATCTGGTCAACACCCCGGCCGAGGACATGGGGCCTGCCCAGCTGGAGCATGAGGCCCAGATCATCGCCAAGGCCCATCATGCCGAAATCAAGGTGACTGCAGGCGATGCGCTGGAACGCGGCTTTCCCATGGTCCACGGGGTTGGCCGCGCCGCCGCGCGCAGCCATGCCCCCCGGATGATCGAGCTGCACTGGGGCAACCCCAAGCACCCCCGGATCGCGCTGGTCGGTAAGGGGGTGTGCTTCGATTCGGGCGGGCTGGATATCAAGCCTTCGGCCGGAATGCTGCTGATGAAAAAGGACATGGGCGGTGCGGCCCACGCGCTGGCGCTGGCCCGGCTGGTGATGCAAAGCGGCCTCAAGGTGCGGCTGCATCTGGCGATCCCGGCGGTGGAGAATGCGATTTCCGGCAATGCCTTCCGCCCCGGCGACGTGCTGCGCAGCCGTGCCGGCCTGAGTGTGGAGATCGGCAATACCGATGCGGAAGGGCGGCTGGTGCTGGGCGACGCCCTGGCCCGCGTGGGAGAGGAAGCGCCCGAACTGGTGATTGACTTTGCCACGCTGACCGGCGCGGCCCGCGTCGCGCTGGGGCCGGATCTGCCCGCGCTGTTCACCCGCCGCGATGAAACCGCGGCGCAAATGCTGGCCAGCGGCAAGGCCAATGATGACCAGTGCTGGCGGCTACCGCTGTTTGACGGATACAAGGAATACCTGAAGAGCGACGTGGCCGACCTTGGAAATGCTGGCGGCAACGGCTTTGCCGGGGCCAGCGTTGCGGCGATGTTCCTTGACCGGTTCGTTCCCGAAGGGACCGACTGGGCGCATTTTGATACTTTCGCCTGGCGCCCTGCCGCCAAGCCCGGCCGGCCCAAGGGCGGCGATGCGCTGGGCCTGCGCGCGGCCTGGGGATTGCTGAAGGAGCGGTATGGGTAAAGGACGCGGGGCGGAACTGCATCAACGGGGCACAGTCACGATGGACACCTTGATAGTGGGGCAAAGCGACGCTAATCGCCCGATCTTCCGTTTTGAAGGGCCAGAAGTCTTGCCTGCCAGCGCCATCCCTGCCGAACAATTGCGCCTGTCCGGCCCAAGCGAAAAGCTTGACGCGCCGCATTGGCCGGTGCGCGGCGATCTGGCGCATATCCGCCTGGCGGGCCGGGTGTTCGTGCCGCACTATGCCGTGCCGATGGAGCGCCAGATCGTACCCTGCGGGGCCAAGCTGTTTACGCAAAGCAACCGCGAGGCCGAAGTGCGTGAAGTTCTGGGCGGAGGGAGCCTGTTCAACGTGCTGGACATCGCCGGCGGCTGGGCCTGGGGCCAGGTGGGCGAAGATGGCTTTGTCGGCTATCTGCCGCTGGAAGCGCTGGAAGAACGACGAGGGTAAGTCATCCCCTGCCCCACAGCACACCCCTTCCCCAACCAGTCCGTACCGAGCTTGTCGAAGCACCGCTTTTTCTTCAGGGTCCAAACCTTGCACCGCAAGAACAAGGACAGTCCTTCGACACGCTCAGGACAGACGGACTTGGGGGCAAAGCCCCGGATCGGTTAAGCGAGAAATTCCCATGCCCCACACAGTCTTCATCGATGGCGCCGCCGGAACCACCGGGCTTGAAATAGTCGAGCGGCTTGCCCCCCGCGCCGAGTTCCAGCTGATCGTGCTCGACGAGGATCGCCGCAAGAGCGCCGAGGCCCGGCGCGAGGCCTTTCACGCCGCCGACTTTGCGATACTGTGCCTGCCCGACGATGCCGCGATAGAGGCGGTCAAGCTGGCCGAAGACAGCAAGGTGCGGATCATCGATGCCTCCAGCGCGCACCGGGTTGCCCCGGGCTGGACCTATGGCTTTCCCGAACTGATCGGACGCAGCAAGGTGGCCGGGGCCATGCGCCTGTCCAATCCCGGATGCTATCCCACCGGGTTCCTCGCCCTGCTCGCGCCGCTGGTGCGCCAGGCGCTACTGCCGGGTGACTGGCCCTATACCTGCCATGCCGTCTCTGGCTATTCGGGCGGGGGCAAAGCGCTGATCGAACGGTTTGAGGGCGATGCCGACATCGCTTACCGTGATTATGGTCTGGCCATGGGCCACAAGCACGTGCCCGAAATGCAGACCTATGCCGGCCTTGCTCACCCCCCGTTGTTCGCCCCGGCGGTGATCGCCGCGCACCGTGGCATGGTGGTTGAGGTGCCGCTGCACCTGTCAGCCATGCCGCGCGCCGCACCTACCGACGGACTGCGCGATTGCCTTGCCGATTTCTACGCCGGATCGCCCGTGATCCGCGTCCACCAGGACACGCCGGACGAGCTGCTGCTGCGCCGCACGGCGCGGCCATCGGACCGGCTCGACCTCTTTATCTACGGCAGCCGCGATGGAAACCAGGCCCGGCTGGTCGCCATGCTCGACAACCTGGGCAAAGGCGCCAGCGGCGCGGCGGTGCAAAGCCTTAACCTGATGGCCGGGCTGGAGGAGACGGCGGGGCTGGTGCTGTAGAGCCTTGTTTCGCGCGAAACTACCCTGCCTAATTTTCAGGCACGCCATGCCAAGAAAACAGGCAAGTCCGGCCAGGCAGCAACGCACAATTCTTAGCCATGACGCGGGCACGATACACCAAATCTTGCGATTCAGCCCTTTTCCGCGTGATGCACTTCGCCTAGGGCCGGACTACGCCCGCTGGCACGATTCTTGATACCGGGATTCGTGTGGCATTTGATTATCCCGACCCGCTGCGGCGGTGTCGGCTGGCTGCGCAGGGGAAGCACGTGAAGAAGATCGAAGCGATCATCAAGCCGTTCAAGCTCGACGAGGTGAAGGAAGCCCTTCACGAAGTCGGCGTATCGGGAATTACCGTTACCGAAGCCAAGGGCTTTGGCCGC
>JAFEEX010000079.1 GCA_018240895.1 Pseudomonadota bacterium
GCAGGGCCGCCTGCCGATCCGGGTTGAATTGTCGGCGCTGAGCGAGGACGATTTTGTCCGCATTCTTTCCGAGACGCGCGCCAATCTGGTCGAACAGTACCGGGCCCTGCTCGGCACCGAACAGGTGAGCATTGCCATCACCGCCGATGCGGTGCGCGAAGTTGCGCGCATCGCCGCGCAGGTCAACGAAAGCGTTGAGAACATCGGCGCCCGCCGCTTGCAAACGGTGATGGAAAAGCTGCTGGAGGAACTGAGCTTCGAGGCAGAGGATCGCCAGGGTGAAACAGTAACAGTCGATCAGGCCTATGTCCGCGATCGGTTGGCCGGGCTGGCGAAGGACACGGATTTGTCGAAGTATATTCTCTAATCACCCTCGCATCCGTTCAGCACCGGCTGGGCGGGGCTTGGATTGCGAAGCGTGGTCGGTTAGCCTGCCGACCATGCAGACCCCCGATGACCGCCCGATCTACCGCCTGCTCACCGGCAAGGATGACCGCGCCTTTTGCGAGCGTGTGTCCGAAGCATTGGCGCAGGGCTGGCGGCTTTACGGTTCGCCAAGCATCGCCTGGGATGAGGAGGGTGGCCACATGAAGGCGGCTCAGGCCGTGGTCTGGCACGAAGTGGACGCTATCGCGCGCGCCGGTTGAGCCGGGCGGGTCGCGCCTGTGGGCCAGACGCATTACCAATTCGCAATCCGGTCGCAAGCGGGTCGCAAGTGCGGAACGCCTATTCCGGCGGGGCGTGTGCAGCTTCAGATTGACTGCACGAATGTGGAAAGGGACTGCAATGGGTATCAAGGATTTCCTGGAAGAAGCGGCGGGGGCCTTCGCTGCTGACAAAGCGCTTGAAGCTGCGGATCCCGAGGCAGGCTTCCTGGCCAAGGCGGCCGCTGCCGTTGCCGGGTTCGAAGGCGTTTCGGCAATCAAGGACCACTTCGCGGCGGATGATCAGCCGGCTGAGCCGGAAGCGACTGCCGAAGACGCAGACCAATCCCAGGACGATAACAACACCTGATTGGCCTCTATCGGCGGACGCGGACCGTTTTGATTTCGGCCGCGTCCGCCACAGCATTTGCCCCGGTCATTCCGCTGCTGTCACCCCGGCATCTTCCACCGCTTCGGCCTGGCGGTGCCACATTTCGGCATAGAGCCCGTCGCGGCGCAGCAATTGCGCGTGGGTGCCTTGTTCCGCCAGGCGTCCTTCATTCAGAACCAGGATCATGTCGGCATCGGCGATGGTTGAAAGCCGGTGAGCGATGCTCAACGATGTGCGCCCTTCGGCCACCGAATGCAGCGTGGCCAGGATGTCTTGCTCGGTCCGGCTGTCAAGCGCGCTGGTTGCCTCGTCCAGCAGCAGGATCGGCGGGTTCTTGACCAGGGTGCGGGCGATGGCCACGCGCTGCTTTTCCCCGCCTGACAGCTTCAGCCCGCGTTCGCCCACTTCGGTATCGAAGCCCTGCGGCAGGCGCGCGATCAAACCCATCAGCGCCGCACCGCGCGCCGCGCGGAGCACTTCATCCTGCGTTGCGCCATCGCGGCCATAGGCGATGTTGTAACCGATGGTTTCGTTGAACAGCACCGAATCCTGCGGAACGATCCCCACCGCCTGGCGCAGCGATGCCTGGGTAACGGTGCGAATATCCTGCCCGTCGATCAGTATCCGGCCCTCCCACGGATCATAAAAGCGGAACATCAGGCGCGCGATCGTGCTCTTGCCCGCGCCAGAGGGGCCGACAATCGCGACCTGATGCCCGGCCGGCACTTCGAATGACAGGCCCTTCAGGATGGTGCGATCAGGATCATATCCGAACACCACGTTGTCAAAGGCCAGCGTCGGGCGATTGATCACCAGGGCCGGCGCGCCCGGGGCGTCGCGTACTTCCACCGGCGTATCCATCAGCGTGAACATCGCCGCCATGTCGATCAGCCCTTGGCGAATGGTGCGATAGACCATGCCCAGCATATCGAGCGGGCGGAACAATTGCGTCAGATAGGTCTGGACGAAAACGAGCTGACCGATCGTGTACTGCCCCTTGTACCAACCCCACACCGTATAGGCCATGGCTCCGGCCATCAGCAGGTTGACCACCAGCGCCTGCGCGATGTTGAGCAGGCCCAGGCTGTTCTCGCTCTTTACCGCGGCAGCGGCATAGGCACGGGTGGCCTGGGCATAGCGCGCCTCTTCGCGCGGTTCGGCGTTGAAATATTTGACCGTCTCAAAATTCAGCAGTGAATCAACCGCGCGCGACAGGGCCTGCCCATCAAGCGTGTTCATTTCCTCACGCAGTTTGGTGCGCCATTCGGTGATCGTGCGGGTCGCCCAGATATAGGCGACCACGGCCAGTGCGGTGGCCATCACCAGGCCCCAGCCGAAATTGAAGTAGAAGATCACCGCAACCACGCCAAGCTGCAGCACGGTCGGCACCACATTGAACAGCATGAAATAGAGCATCACATCGATGCTCTTGGTTCCGCGCTCGATCGTCTTGGTCACCTCTCCTGTGCGGCGGGCAAGATGGAACCGCAGCGACAGCTGGTGAAGCCGGGCAAAGACGTTTTCGGCCAGTTGGCGGGTGGCGTCCTGGCCCACCCGCTCGAACACGATGTTGCGCAGATTGTCGAAAACCACCGCGCCAAACCGCCCGGCACCGTAAGCCAGCACCAGTGCCAGCGCCAGCTGGAAGGCCGCCGGCCCTTTGACGCTCATCGCGTCGATCGCCCATTTCAGGGCATAGGGTAGGGCCAGGGTGACCCCCATCGACGCCAGAACCAGCAGGCTGGACAGAACTATTCGCCAGCGCAGGGCGTGATTGTCATGCGGCCACAGATAGGGAAGAAACCGGCGCAGGGTGTTCCAGCCGTCATGGCTGGCCTTGGCATCACGCGCTGCCGCGGGCGGGTGGGGCTGATCGGGTGGCATCGCCCGCTATGTAAGGGCATTGCGGCGTAACGGAAGAGTCCGTCGCGGCTCGCCGTGTCAATATGATCCGATCAGCGACGTTGTGTGCAGATGCTGCCCATATCCCATCGAATCGGCCATCCCGGCAGGCAGATCAAACAGCACCCGGCGCGTCGAAAAATCGATCGCGATTCGCCGGAACACCCTCAGTTCCCTGATCCCCAGCAGGATTGCCGGCTTTTTCGACAATTGCAGCGCTTCGAACGCGGGGGCGTCGGCATAGACGATGGACATATTGTTGATTGAAATGCCGCCCAGCGAAAGTGTCCGCCCGGTCCCGACATCGGCCTCTATCTCTTGCCCCGTAACGCTGCGGAGCATCGACTTTTCACCACGTGTCTTGCGTTTGCTGATCGCCGCTTCAAGCGCGCGATTGCCAATGGTGTCAAAGGCGCCGGTATCGATCACGACATCGGTGGCGATGCCATCAATGTTCGCATTGGTGACAATCAACTGGCCTGACCGCCGCCGCGCGGTCACCACGATTTCAAAGCCGCGGTTGCCGCCCAGTTCCTTGGCATCACCCACCGCCATCAGCCGCTTTTGAAAATCGATCAGCACCCGCTGGTTTTGCAGACTGTCGATGCCCAGGATGCCGTCGGCGCCGATATTCTGTGATTGCAGCAACGGGGCGAACAGGCCGTAATACGTGCGCCGGCCGATATCGAGTTGCTCGACAGACACGGCGTCAACTTCCTGTCTGCCGGCCACGCCCACCAGAGTGGCGCGCGCCTTGGCCGGGATCGCCAGCCTGGCGGCCAGATCGGTGCTGAGAATGGTGTTCTGGGCCCCCGTATCCACGAGAAAGTTGAACGGCCCCTGTTCATGAATCCGTACCGGCACGGTCATCCGGCCTTCCCCGTCCCGGTTCAGCCCGACAACATCCACGTCCGATGTCTGCTGGACTCCTGTCTGGCCGCTGATGACGGGAATGGCCGCAGCCAGGGCAATGATTGGTGCGATCAGCGCATTTATCGGCATGGCACTGTCCTCTCCACATCGGATCATACGCCTTTGTGCCCGATCAGGCCATGCGGTTCGTCGAATAGCTGCGGGTGCCGGTCAAAGCGCGGTAAAGAACGGATCGTGACTGGCGCTGACCTTGCGGAAAAACCATGCGCCGCTTGTGCGGATCGCCGGAAGGTCGGCCGCGCCGAGCAGGCGCGGACTGGATTGTCCCGGTTCGAAATCGATGAAGCGGCGATTCGGTTGAAGCCTGCCACCACAGCGCGCGGTTACGATGGTTTGAACCGCGTGTTCGTCAGCACAGACAGTGCCGCTCAGACGCCCGCTTTGCTTGAGTGCGGCCAACTCGCGTGAGACGTGTTCCAGCGCCGGGCGGGGCAGGGACCACCAGCTTGAACCCTTGCGCCACGGGCCATAGGGCTGTGACCTTTCGGCGCCCAGGCGCGCGCGCAGCCCGTCACCCCACCGCGACAGGCGGCGCAGTTCCCAGGCGGCGGCATAGGCCGCGCGGTTGCGGCGCGGGTCAAGCTGTAGCCAGTGGCTGTCCAGCCGCCAGGTCTGCATCCGTTCAGCCTGAATACCCGGGACGGCTTCGATGAAGCAATTGTCCGCTCCGGCCTGGGCGATATCCTCGACGATCTGCGCCCGCGGGACCGCGGGCCAGTCTGCCCCGCTGATCACATGGGCAAAATCGCACCCCTCGGCCAACGCCGCATCAATCAGCAGGCGGTCCGCCTCAACCTGGCTCCAGTGCCCCCAGCGCACGGCGGCGGGGTGGGGAATCGTAATGATCCGGGCGGATCGGGAAAGCGGCCGGGCCTGCAGATCTTGCCACAGGGCAGAGCGGGCATCGGCATGGACCATGGCGAAGTCTGCCGATTCGTCCGCCAGCAGCCGGGCCAGCAGACGTTCCAGCCCGGCCCGGTCATTGTGGGCCATGATCAGATAGGCCATCCGCATTGGGTCAGCCTTTGGCCCGGCTTGGCAATGCCGGAAAAAGCTGACTGGCGAACAGACGGAATTCGTCCCACGCGGGATGGCGCACCAGTGGCAGTGCCAGCAGCCAGCACAGCCCGCCGGCGGCAGCCAGACCCAGCACCGGCAGGATGCCCATGTCAGCGCGGTACAGCCCGGTTTGCAGCGCCAGCGCCAGCGGCAGCCCGGCTGCCACCGCGCACAACGCGCTGCGCAGATAGACGCTGGCAAGCTGGGCCGTGCGGATATTCAGCAGGCGCTTCTGGAAGGTGATGTAGATGGCAAACCACACCGCACCTGACAGCATCCGGCTGAACGCGGCGGCTTCCACGCCGTACAGGCAGAACACCGCCAGGATAAGCACGGTCAGTGCGGTGTCGGCCAGGTTGATCCAGACCAGCGTCTTGATTCGCCCCAGCAGGATCGGGATATCCATCTGCAGCGGCACGGCAACGAAGAAGATTTCGCCCAGTGCGGTCCAGCGCAGCAGCGGCGCGACCTGGGTCCAGTTGGGGCCATAGAGCGCCAACACGATCGGTTCCGCCGCCAGCGCCAGCCCGACCATTGCCGCCCAGTTGAGCGCGGTGTTGCAGGCAACCAGATGCAGATAGGGTTCGCCCAGCGGTGCGCCCTCATCGCGCTTGCGGGCAAAGGCGGGGTAGAACACGGAATTGATTGCCCCCACCACCAGCGTAGAAAGCTGGCCGGCCAGTGCGCTGGCGCGGGTAAACAGGCCCGTGGCGATCACGCCCAGCAGCCGCCCGACGATCAGATCTTGCGATCGCAGGCCGATCGCCGCGCTCAGGCTGATGACAAATGAGGACGAGCCGAAGCCGAGCAGCGGACGCACCGCCTCATGATCACGAACCCGGCGCGGCAGCACCGGGCGCTGGATCTGGACAATGATCGTTCTTGCCGCTGCCGAAGCCAGTGCCCCCCAGGCGAGCGAGGCCGGCCCGGCGCCCCGCGCCGCCAGCGCGACGCCAACTATCCCGCCGGCCAGCGCCGATCCGGCATTGGTCAGAAACAGCGCGCGAAAATTCATCGCCCGGGTCAGCAAGGCCGCCGGGACCGTGGCGAAAGGCACGATCAGATAGGACGCGGCGATGATCAGCAGCAGGCTGGTCAACCCCGGCAGGGTATAGAAACGCGCCGCCGGCCAGGCTGCCAGCGCAACGACCAGCGCCACGGCCCAGCCGATTGCCACCGCAACCCCGGCGTAGTCGCGCAGCGCCTCTTCACGCATTTCGGGCTGGCCGGAAACGAACCGGCTGATCCCCATGTCCTGAAAGATTGAAACCATCATCGCGGTTGCCAGCGCGATGGAGAACAACCCGATGTCTGCCGGCAGCAGATAGAAGCGCGAAATGATCACGCTAGTCGCGAACTGGATCGCGAAGCTGGCATATTGCGATGCAAGCGACCAGATCGCGGCTCGGCGAATGCTCATTGACGGATCACGCCCGGGCCAGGGCGGCGGCAAGGCGCGCGGCGCGGCGCGGCTCTCCAAAACGCATCAGGCGCGGCACGGTAAACCACAGATCGCGTCCGCGTCCGCCCTCTTCAACGTGTTGCAGCAGCATGTCGAAACCGGCACCGCTCAGCGCGATCTGGGAATAGACCAGCGATCGGGCAATCTGGCCGCGCACTTCGCGGGCCAATCCCTCGCGGCCGAACAAGGCGTCCAGCGAATCGATCGGCGGCAGCTCCGCCAGATGCTCGGTCGGGTCGGGGCGTCCGGCCCGGCGTTCGAAATAGGCCAGGCGTGAAATCACCGCGCCGGTCTGTTGCTCCACCAGATGGCGGTTGGAAACCTGCCCGGCATAGTGGCGGTAGTTGAGCAGGCGTTCGGGCAGATTGGCAATCCGGGTGCGATGGAGCAGGCGCAGCCACAGGTCGAAATCCTCGGCATGACGAAAGGCGGCGTGATAACCGCCCGCCGCCAGCACCACATCGCGCCGGTACAGCACGCTGGGATGCGCGAGCAGGGGGGCACCCGATTCTGCATTGGCGACGAACTGGTCATGGCTGACGGGGTGGTCGCGCCCGCTCGCCTGAATAACCGCCCCGTCCTCATCAATGTCGCGGGTGAACGAACCGACGACGCCGTGATCGGGATAGGCCGCCAGGAAGGCGATTTGCCGGGCAAAGCGTTCCGGGTGGCACAGGTCATCCGCATCCATCCGCGCCACCAGCGGTGCGCGGGCTTCTTCCAGCAACTGGTTCAGGCTGGCGACCAGGCCGCGGTTTTCGCGGATGATCGGGCGAACGCGCGAATCGCGCGCCGCCGCCGCGGCGATGATCGCCCGACTTTGGTCGGTCGAGCCGTCATCCAGAATCAGAAATTCGAAGTCGGTAAAGGTCTGCACCAGCACGCTATCGATGGCGGACGCCAGGAATCGCTCGCCATTATAGACGCTCATTGCGACGCTGACGGTTGGATTTCCCATGCCTATGTGCCTGCAGACTCACTGATGCGACGAGGTGAATCGTGCGGAACCGCCGCGATTCACGCCCGATTGGCCCTATAGGAACACGGTTAACAAGCTTTTGCGGCTGTTCCTACGCCATAGTCGGCGCATCTGACGCGGCGATTCGGGGCGTTTCCCGATGCAGGGTGAGGAAGCGAGGCTCCAAACTCACGCAAATCAGCCGTTTTCACGGAAATTGAAATAAAATTGCAAAAAGGCGTTGACCGAATCAAACCACCGGCCTAGAGGCCCGTTCACCGGACGGGAACGCCGCTTCAAACGGCTCGAACGACCCGGTCGCCAACATAGACGGACAACAAGTCCCCCGAAGTCAAAAGCGGGGAACGATGGTTGTCCGCTTCGATTTGTCGGCGGCTCTTTGACATTGTCGGTTTTAGATGAAGGGACATGTGGGCGACGGCGCCCCATCCGGGGAGCTTCAGGCTCCGTGAATGGGTTGATTAAGTCGTTACCTCATATGTCCTTCGTATCCATTACGTTTGACAAGTGCAGGTATCGGCTCCTGAAGTTCGGTATCGCGGTTGGCGGGTTTCGGCCCGTGCCGTGCATATCGTGACACAAACTTGAGAGTTTGATCCTGGCTCAGAACGAACGCTGGCGGCATGCCTAACACATGCAAGTCGAACGAAGGCTTCGGCCTTAGTGGCGCACGGGTGCGTAACGCGTGGGAATCTGCCCCTCGGTTCGGAATAACACAGAGAAATTTGTGCTAATACCGGATAATGACGAAAGTCCAAAGATTTATCGCCGAGGGATGAGCCCGCGTAAGATTAGGTAGTTGGTGGGGTAATGGCCTACCAAGCCGACGATCTTTAGCTGGTCTGAGA
>JAFEEX010000007.1 GCA_018240895.1 Pseudomonadota bacterium
CGCATCACCTCGACCACCAAGGGTTCGATCACCTCGGTCCAGGCGATCTACGTTCCCGCAGACGACTTGACCGACCCTGCGCCGGCCACCTCGTTCGCGCACCTTGACGCAACCACCACGCTGAGCCGCGCGATTTCGGAGCTGGGCATCTATCCGGCGGTCGATCCGCTCGATTCGACCAGCCGCGTGCTGACCCCGGCCGTAGTAGGCCAGGAGCACTATGACGTTGCCCGCCGCGTTCAGGAAACGCTGCAGAAGTACAAGTCGCTGCAGGATATCATCGCGATCCTGGGCATGGACGAGCTTTCCGAAGAAGATAAGCTGACCGTTGCCCGCGCCCGCAAGATCCAGCGCTTCCTGTCACAGCCGTTCCACGTCGCCGAAGTGTTCACCAACATCCCGGGCAAGTTCGTCCAGGTGGAAGACACCGTGCGTTCGTTCAAGGCCGTGGTAGACGGCGAATACGATCACCTGCCCGAAGCCGCCTTCTACATGGTCGGCGGAATCGACGAAGCGGTCGAAAAGGCCAAGAAGATGGCGGACGAGGCCTGATTTTGCCCTCTCCCCTTCAGGGGAGAGGTTACGCAGACTTGATCGCGCAGCGATCTGGTCGAAGTTGGAGAGGGGCCTGCCGCGCTTGCTTCCCCCTCTCCCAACCCTCTCCCCTGAAGGGGAGAGGGCTTTGAGGAACCACGATGGCATTGCACTTCGAACTCGTCACCCCGGCCCGCCTCGTCCGTTCGGACGATGTCTATATGGTCGTCGTCCCCGGCAGTGAGGGTGAGGAGGGCGTGCTGGAAGGTCACGCGCCCTATATGACCACGATGAAGGACGGCGTGCTGAAGATCTACAAAAGCGAAGGCGCAAGCCCTGAGGAAATTCAGGTCCAGGGCGGTTTTGCCGAAGTCAGCGAAAACGGGCTGACCGTGCTGGCGGAACACGTCGCCGGCTGATGGGCCGGCTGACGGCTGTACCGGAACCTGAACAAAAAAGGCGGCTTTGCAGGCCGCCTTTTTTGTTCAGCCTGCACCGTTCAATGCGGCAGCGCGGCGGAACAGCGCCATCAAGGCGGCATCATCAACCGGATCGTTCGGGCCGATATCGATCGCGCGCCGCACCTTGCCATCAAGGCTGGAATTGAACAGCCCATCCGGATCGGCAATCCGGGCCCCCTGGGCAAAGGTCAGCTTGACCTTGTCCTTGTAGATTTCGCCAGTGCAGATAATCCCGTTGAGCGACCAGGTTGGAACCCCGCCGGGGTTTCCGGGCCTTTTCCACTTTGCCTCCTCAACCGAGGCAGGCAGCGCCTGGGTTATCAGCGCGCGAATCCGCTCCAGCAATGCGGATCGCCAATCGTCCCCGGTCATAACTCGACCGTTCCCGTCACGCAGGTTACGCAGTCTCCGCCAACGTGAATCGCGTCCCCTTCGATGCGAATCGAAACATGGCCGTCCCGTCCCACCTGCCGGCCCTGGCTGGTGACATAGGCATCGCCGGCGCTTACCTGCCCCGACACCAACCGAAAGGCGGCAACCGCGCCGTTGCCGCTGCCGCACACCGGATCTTCGCGAATGCCATCACCCGGCGCGAAGCTGCGGACGACAACGCGCTCACCCTCTGCCGCGAACACCGTCGCGCCGGTCATCCCGCGCGGCATGTAATAGGTCGCCAGCCGCGCCTCATCGTACGCCAGGTTTTCCAGCGCGGCGATTCCCTCCAGTTCGGCCACCAGCCACACCGGCCCGACATCGACTGCCCGCGCGCAGCCCTTCACACCCGCGCCAATCCAGGCGGTCGCTTCCGGATCAGGCAGATCCGTCAGGGAATAGCGCGGCAGCCGGAATGATTGCCGCCCTGCCCCAACCGCCAGTTCAACCAGCCCGACCGCGCACTGCTGCACCAGCCGCCCGTGCTTTACCCTGGCAATTCCGGCCTCAATCACCGCATGGGCCGTGCCAAGGGTTGGGTGCCCGGCGAAGGGCAGTTCCGCCTGCGGGGTGAATATCCGCACCCGATAATCCGCCGCCGGATCGGTTGGCGGCAGAACGAAGGTTGTTTCCGAAAGGTTGGTCCAGTTGGCAAAGGCCTGCATTTCCGCATCATCAAGGCCATCGGCATCAAGCACCACGGCCACGGGATTGCCGCGATAAGGAACGGCGGTGAAAACATCGACCTGGCGAAACGGGCGGCTGCGCGGCACGGGGTGCTCTCCTTCAGTCAGCGGGAGGCACGACCGGGCGGTAATTCCACCGCACCGCATCGCTGCCATCCAGCCTTGAAATTTCCGCCATCAGCAATTTGCCCTGCCGCCAGTAATGGATGCGTTGGGGAAAATCGGCGGCCGGATTGGTGAATTCAACCGATTCGCCGCTGCGCAGCGCCTGACGGAATTCGGTTGCGGGTTTGCCCTGCGGCTGGGCGAAATAGCTGATCGATCCATCCGCCTTGCGCTCAATCCGCGCCAGTTCCCATGACCGGACCTGCGGCCCGAACCCGCTTCGCGATGTGCCAAGCATCACCCCGCCCTTGGCGTCAGTCCACATCTCGTCACTCCACGATGCGCCGTCCTCCATCATCCAGGTTCCGGCCATGAAGGCGGGCATAACATCGTCGGTGCGGGCTTGAGCGGTAAGCGGCGTGATGGCGAATATCATGCCGGCCAGCAGTTTTTTCATGCGACAGCCTTTGCCCAACAAGAACCGGGTCCGCAGCGTAGCGACAGTTGCCATATCTGGCAAAGGGCGGGTGCCTGAGCGGCAGAAGGCTGACCATCCTTGAATGCTGCCTGAAAAGGAATTTGGTGAAATGAGTGGGCAAATTCGTGGCCCGCTGCGCAATCCGGGAAATGCTGTGGTGCTGCGACGCATTAGGATTTCCTAAAAGTTTCCGGCCTATTCACCAAGCCCATAAGGCACGCGGTAGCCATGTCACAGCTATGCCAGCCGCCTGAATTTGAGGGTAGAAACACGATGAGTGCATTCGGCCGGCGCAATGGTGTGGGAGGCATGAGCCCGGGGGCACGACCGCAATTTGGCGTGGCGCGCCCCATGAAGGGCGGCAGCGAAGCCGCCAAACCCAGCGCGCCCAGCGCCTTCGGCGGTGACCAGTTCCCGCCGCTTCCCGGCGAGGAAGCGGCACCAATTCCCAGTTCGTCCGATGGCGGCGCGATCAAGGCCGATGCGATGACCCGCCTGGCCGACCGGGTCAACGGCGTCCATGAAAACACCTATCAGGCCGAAGGCTTTGAAGCATCGGTCCACAAGATCAAGGAACAGGTGTTGCCGCGCCTGCTTGAGCGGGTTGATCCCGAAGCGGCGGCAACGCTGACCAAGGAAGAACTTTCCGAAGAATTCCGCCCGATCATCCTGGAAGTGCTGGCTGAACTGAAGGTCACGCTCAACCGGCGCGAACAGTTTGCGCTGGAAAAGGTGCTGATCGACGAGCTGCTGGGCTTTGGCCCGCTTGAGGAATTGCTTAATGATCCGGACGTGACCGACATCATGGTCAACGGGCCAGACCAGACCTATATCGAAAAAAAGGGCAAGCTGACCATCGCGCCGATCCGGTTTCGCGATGAAAGCCATCTGTTCCAGATCGCCCAGCGGATCGTCAATCAGGTTGGCCGTCGCGTTGACCAGACCACGCCGCTGGCCGACGCCCGTTTGAAGGACGGCAGCCGCGTCAACGTCATCGTCCCACCGCTGTCGCTGCGCGGCACCGCGATCTCGATTCGTAAGTTTTCCGAAAAGCCGATCACCATCGATATGCTCAAGGACTTCGGCTCGATGAGCGAGAAGATGGCGACCGCGCTGAAAATCGCCGGGGCCTGCCGGATGAACATCGTCATTTCAGGCGGTACGGGTTCGGGCAAGACCACCATGCTCAACGCCCTGTCGAAGATGATCGATCCGGGTGAACGCGTGCTGACCATTGAAGATGCGGCCGAACTCCGCCTGCAACAGCCGCACTGGCTGCCGCTGGAAACCCGCCCGCCCAACCTTGAAGGCCAGGGCGCGATTACCATTGGCGACCTGGTGAAGAACGCCCTGCGTATGCGTCCTGACCGGATCATCCTGGGCGAAATCCGCGGCGCGGAATGCTTTGACCTGCTCGCTGCGATGAACACCGGCCACGATGGATCGATGTGCACGCTGCACGCCAACAGCCCGCGCGAATGCCTGGGCCGTATGGAAAACATGATCCTGATGGGCGACATCAAGATCCCCAAGGAAGCTATTTCGCGCCAGATCGCCGAATCGGTGGACATCATCGTTCAGGTCAAGCGCCTGCGCGACGGATCACGCCGCACCACCAACATTACCGAGGTGATCGGGATGGAAGGCGATGTGATCGTTACGCAAGAACTGTTCAAGTTCGAATATCTGGACGAGACTGACGACGGCAAGATCATCGGCGAGTTCCGCCCGGCAGGCCTGCGCCCCTACACACTGGAAAAAGCGCGCCAGTTCGGCTTCGACCAGGCCTACCTTGAGGCGTGTCTGTAAAGCTGCCCGATCTGTGGACATGTGACGGTTTTCGCCGGTGACCTGAGCTCCCAGAGCGCGGGAGCAGGAGACCGACGAGATGATGAATCATTCAGAAGAGTTCAAGAAGGACGCTGTTCGTATTGCGCTGACCAACGGGTTGCCGGCACACCGCAGCGGAGGGCAAGCGCAGTTTGTGGAGCGCTGGGTGCGAATAGGCAAAACGTGAAGATCGCGCCTGTACTCGACGCAATCAGAGCAGAAATTCATCGATCCTGGACCGTCAACCGAATGGGTAAGCACTTTGGGCCAGTGCGATGCCCCGGAAACCGCCAAACTTAAAGTAATGGTGGTAGCGGAGGAGGGATATTTTTTCGCAGCTAACGTATTAATTTTGCATTGCAATATCCTTCTTGAAGACCGCGATACCCCCAACGATACCCCCAAGCTGGGACTTTTGCGATGAACCGTATTGGCAGTCAGACGAGCCGAATTCGACAAGGGCCGTCTCATCGGGAACCGCTGACATTGCTGACTTTCACGGTGCCTTGAGCCGGTTGTCCAAGACGGTCCTCCATTCATGTGACAGATCACAAACATTCGGACCGGGCTCTTGCGGACCCCAAGGCATCGCAACTGAAGTCTGAAATTCCGGTCCGAACAACCGATGCAAACGCGTTGAGGAAGGCGGATGCGGTGAGCATCCGCCTTCCGGTTCGGCATTGCGCGGAGTGGTCGCTATTGCGCCCTGCGGATGCTCGTTACCGATCCGGCCTTTCCGTCCCAGTCGATCTCGAAACTGACTCTGTCGCCTTTGGCGATTCCCTTGAGCATGTCGGGCTTGGCCGTGAACCCCATGGTCATACCTGGCCAACCCAGGCCACTCATTGGACCGTGCTCAAGCGTGATCGTGCCCTTCGCGGCGTCGATCGCGGTGACCGTGCCAACCGCCATGCCATGCTGCATGGTGCTGGCCATCGGCATATTCGCCATGTTGCCGGACATCATGGTCGCACTCGGCGTGGGCGCGGGGGCTTCCGCCTGTTTCTTGCAAGCTCCAAGCGAGACTGCCAGCGCAAGGCTGGACGCAATCACGAGGGTTTTCTTCACTTCGTTTCTCCTTCGGGTTTAGGTTGGGACTTGCGGCGCATCAGCAGGTAGGCCGCGGGGATGATCAGCATCGAGAGCAGCGGCGCGGTCAGCATGCCGCCGACCATTGGTGCGGCGATTCGGCTCATGACTTCCGAACCGGCGCCGCCGCCCACGAGGACGGGGAGCAAGCCGGCGAGGATCACTGCGACAGTCATAGCCTTGGGGCGCACCCTGAGCAGTGCGCCTTCGCGCACTGCTGCAGTGACAACGCCATCGTCGCGGGCCTCCAAGGCCTGTTTGAGGTAGATCAGCATGACCACGCCGAACTCGGCGGCGACTCCTGCCAGCGCGATAAACCCGACCGCACTCGCCACCGACTGATTGAAGCCGAGCCAGTAGAGCAGCCACAGCCCGCCTGTCAGCGCGAACGGCAGCGTGCCCATGATCAGCAGCGCTTCGTCCCAACGCCGAAACGTGAGGTAGAGCAGGCCGAAAATGATCGCGAGGGTTACGGGAATGACGAGTTTCATCCGCTCTTTGGCGCGGACAAAGAACTCGTACTGGCCGGTGTAGGAGACACTCACGCCAGGCGGCAGTTGCACCTTGGCGGCGATCGCCCCGCTGATGTCGTGGACCAGCGCCTGCATGTCGCGGTCGCGGCCATCGACATAGATCCAGGTGACCGGCCTGCCGTTCTCGCTGCGCAGCATCGGCGGGCCATCGCTGATCCTGATTGCGGCTACGGTGCCGAGCGTGATCTGCTGGCCCGACGGCGTCAGTACCGGCAGATTGGCGAGCTTGTCGGGACTGTCGCGCAGTTCGCGCGGATAGCGCACGGAGATCGGGTAGCGCGCCAGGCCCTCGACGGTCTGGCCCACGCTCTCGCCGCCGATCGCGCCGGAGACCACCGACTGAACATCGGCGACATTGAGGCCGTAGCGCCCCGCTGCGGCGCGGTTCACATCGACGTCGATGTAGCGCCCACCGCTCAGCCGCTCGGCAAGCGCCGAGACGACGCCGGGCACGGTCTTGACCACCTGCTCGATCCGCCTCGCGGTGGCATCGATCTCGGCAAGGTTGGAGCCCGCGACCTTGATCCCGACCGGGCTCTTGATCCCGGTCGCCAGCATGTCGATACGGTTGCGGATCGGCGGAATCCAGAAGTTGGCGAGCCCTGGCACCTTCACCCGTGCGTCGAGCTCGTCGACGAGCTTCTCCGGCGTGATGCCGGGGCGCCATTGCTCGCGCGGCTTGAACCGGATCGTCGTCTCGAACATCTCCAGTGGCGCCGGATCGGTGGCGCTGTCGGCGCGGCCCGCCTTGCCGAACACGCTTTCGACCTCGGGCACGGTCTTGATCAGCCGGTCGGTCTGCTGAAGCAATTTGCCCGCCTCGGCTGCGGAAAGACCGGGCAACGCCGAGGGCATGTAGAGCAAGTCGCCCTCGTTCATCTGCGGCATGAACTCGCCGCCGACCTGGCTGAGCGGCCAGAGCGTGGTTGCAAAGACCAGCGCGGCGGCTACGAGCGTGTGCTTCGGATGGACCAGCACCCAGTCGATTGCGGGCCGATATAAGCGCGCCAGCCAGCGATTGACCGGGTTGGCTTCCTCGCTCGGAATGCGTCCCCGGATCAAGAGGCCCATCAGCACCGGGATCAGCGTGATCGAAAGGAAAGCGGCGGCGGCCATCGCATAGGTCTTGGTGAAGGCGAGCGGCGCGAACAGACGTCCTTCCTGCCCCTGTAGCGTAAAGATCGGCAGGAACGAGAAGGTGATGATGAGGAGGCTGAGGAACAGCGCTGGACCGACTTCCGAGGCAGCGTTCGTCACAATCCGCCAGCGAGTCGACTGGTCCGGCTCGCGATCAGGATTTTCGTGATGCCAGCGTTCGAGATGCTTGTGCGCGTTCTCGATCATCACCACCGCCGCATCGACCATCGCGCCGATGGCGATGGCGATGCCGCCCAGCGACAGGATGTTGGCGTTGAGGCCCTGCAGCCGCATGACGATGAAAGCGATCAGAATGCCGAGCGGCAGGGTCAGGATCGCGACCAGCGCCGAGCGCGCGTGCCAGAGGAACAGGCCGCAGACCAGTGCGACGATGACGAACTCCTCGATGAGCTTGTCGTTCAAATTCTCGACCGCGCGGTCGATCAGTCCCGAACGGTCGTAGGTCGGCACGATCTCGACGCCGGGCGGCAGGCTTTTCTTGAGTTCCTCCAGCTTGGCCGTGACCCCCTCGATCACCGCACGCGCGTTCTGGCCCTGGCGCATGACGATGACCCCGCCCGCGACCTCGCCCTCGCCATTGAGCTCGGCGATACCGCGCCGCATCTCCGGGCCGACCTGGACAGTGGCGACATCGCCCAGAGTCACCGGCACGCCACCTGTGGCGGTGCGCAATGGCACGGCGCGGAAATCGTCGAGGGTCTTGAGGTAACCGCTGGCGCGCACGGTGTATTCGGCACCCGCCATCTCAACGCTCGCGCCGCCGGTCTCCTGATTGGCGCGTTTCAAGGCATCGCCGACTTCGCTTGCCGTCACCCCAAAGGCGGCGAGCTTCTGCGGATCGACGACGACCTGATACTGTTTGACCATGCCGCCGATGCTGGCGACTTCGGCGACGCCGGGCACGGTCTTCAGTTCGAAGCGCAGGAACCAGTCCTGCAGGCTTCTGAGCTGGGCGAGGTCATGCCCGCCGGTCCTGTCGACCAGCGCATATTCGTAAATCCAGCCCACCCCGGTCGCATCCGGGCCGAGCGATGCCTTCGCGCCTTCAGGCAGGCGGCCCTGCACCTGGCTCAAATATTCGAGCACGCGGCTGCGCGCCCAATAGAGGTCGGTGCCATCGTCGAACAGCACATAGACAAAGCTGTCGCCGCTGAACGAATAGCCGCGCACCACCCGCGCGCCGGGAACCGAAAGCATGGTCGAGGCGATCGGATAGGTGATCTGGTTCTCGACGATCTGCGGCGCCTGGCCGGGATAGCTGGTTCGGATAATGACCTGCACATCGGACAAGTCGGGCAGTGCATCGATCGGAGTGGTCCTGACCGCGACGATGCCGATTGCGGTCAGCACCAGCGCAGCAGCAATCACCAGGTTACGCCCCCTGACCGAGGCGCGGATGATCGCCGCGATCATTTGTCACCCCCGATCGGACGGGCCGCGACACCGGTCAGGCTCGCCTCGGAATCGAGCAGGAACTGGCCGGAAGCGACGATCTTCTCGCCTGGAGCGAGCCCCGCGACGATCTCGGTCTTGCCTCCGCCCTCGCGCCCGGTGCGCACCTCCGCCGGACGGTAGCGGCCATCGGGCAGCGCCAGCATAACCAGGGTGCGCGCGCCGGTGCGGATCACCGCTTCGCTAGGGACCAGCAGGGCTTGCCCGCCGCCGTCACCCAGAGCGACGCTGGCGAACATACCCGGTCGCAGGCGTCCGGCGCGATTGGCGAGCTCGATCCTCACGGTCAGCGTGCGGCTCTCGGCCTGCGTGGTCGGGAGGATCGCGATCACCCGTCCGGTGAAGCTCTCGCCAGGAAAGGCCGCCAACGTCACACTGGCGTTCTGGCCGATCTTGACCGCGCCCGTCTGTGCCTCGGGCACGGCGGCATTGAGCCAGACGGTGCCGATGCCGGTGACCTGCGCCAGCGTTTGGCCAGGCGCCAACGTGACTCCGCTGCGCGCATCCAATGTCTGGATCACCCCTCCAATCGGCGAAGTGATCGTGACGGTGCCGTTGGTCCGGCCGGTGCGTTCAACCTGTGCGATCAGGCTCTCCGGCATGCCCATCAGCCTGAGTCGCTGGCGCGCGGCGGTAGTGAGGTCCGGCCTGCCGAGCCGCCTCACCGCGAGGAACTCGCCTTGCGCGCCGCCCCATTCGGGCAATTGAACGTCCGCAATCGGTGTTCCCGCGCCGATCACATCGCCCGGCGCCCGGCCATAGACCCGCGTCACGAAGCCGCCTGTGCGGGCCTGGACGACGGCGACGTTGCGCTGGTTGAAGTCGATCGTGCCGGTGACGGTGAGCGACGACGGCAGCGTGCCCATCTCCGCCGCGACCACGCGCAGGCCAAGATTTTGCCGGGCGGCCGGGTCGATGTTCACCCCCGGCGCAGCGTTTGTTGCGGACCCCTCGTCGGCATATTTGGGAATGGTTTTCATCCCCATCGACGACAGCGAATTGGGATTATCGTAGTGCTCGGCCGGCACCATCGGATCGTACCAGTAGAGCACCTTGCGTGCCGGTTGGGCCGATCCCGCTTCGCTGGCCGAACCATGCTGGCCGAGCCAGTATCCGCCGCCGCCCGCGACCATTGCAATCGCCAGTGCTCCGGCACCCCAGCGCGCCGTCTGTTTCGCGTGCCAGTTCATGGCTGCACTCCCCCATAGGTGTAATTGATCCGTGCCGCGTCGCGTGCGACCTGCGCCTCACGCGCCAGCGCATCGACCTCGGCTTCAGCCAGCGCCAGCGTCGAGAGCAGTGCGCTGCCGAGATCGAGCTTGCCCGCGGCGTAGCTCGCCATGTCGAGTTCGGCCCGGCGCTTGGCCAGCGGCACCAGCGTGGCGCGGGCATTGGTCAACTGCTGCAGGTGCATGGCGTAATCGGCCAGATCAGCATCGAGCTCGGCCAGAAGATCGCGCTCCCCGGCGGCGCGGGTCAGCCGCGCCTTGCTCTCATCGCTCTCGCGCGCCGCGATCATCGGGTCCTGGCGGCGCTTCCCGAACAGCGGCAGGTCGATCGTGACCGAGACCGAAACCATGTCGCCGTAGGCCGGATCGCGGCGTCCGTAGGACGTACCAATCCGCCAGTCGGGGCGCTTGTCGGCGCGTGCAAGCTCGGTGTCCGCTTCGGCGGCGCGGGCTCGGGCATCGAGCGCCTGGAGGCGCGGCAGTGAGGCCACATGCGCCCGCAACGCTGGGCCATCGACGTCGAGCATGGGCGGATCTCCGGTCACATCCGCGTCGGGATCGCCGGTCAGGCGGGCAAGCCGCGCCCGGGCCTTGGCAACCGCAGACCGAAGTTCGGCGCGCCGGTCCTCGACAGCGGCGCGCAGTTGCTCGGGTTCGAGCGCCTGGCTTGGCCTGGCGGAACCAGAGGCGAGCCGCGCCGAAACCGTTGCCTGCAAGTCGCCTAGCGCATCGTTGAGCTGGTCGAGCTGCACCAGTTGCCGTTTGGCGTAGTAGAGATCGATCCACGCCAGCGCGGTCTCGAGCCGGACATTCTGCGCCTCGACCGCAGAATCGGCTTCGGCCACGCCAATGGTCGCTTGCGCGCGGGAGCGCTGGGCGTTGCGCTTGGCGGAATTGGGAAAGGCCTGCTCGACGCCGACCCGCGTCATCGTCATGCTGTCGCGGCCGAAGGTGAATGCCGGCGGCCCCGAGACAGGGAAATTGTCGACGCCGACGGTCAGCGTGGGATCGGGCAGACGGCCGGCAGCGACAGCTTCCGACCTCGACGCCTCGACACCGGCCTCGCTAGCTTGAAGCGACGGAGCTGTGCGCACCGCCTTGTCAAGCGCGGCATCGAAGGTCAGCGGCTCGGCAAGTGCAGCTATCGGGATCGCCGCGAGCAGCGGCGCCAGAGCAAGTCTTCGCATGGGAATCTCCTGATCGGGAGAGCCATGGCCATTGCCGAAACGAAACCAGGGACATGCGGGCGCCGGCGAAGGGGGCATACTTCGCCGGCGCCACGCGCCCGGCCGTGTTTATTATCGGCTATCGGCCAGGCAATCGCCTTAGCCGGCCGAGGGCTTTTCAGCCTTGCCCGGCATGTTCATCATGCAGGCGGCGTGGTCAGCCTTCATCATGGCGCAATCGCAATTGGCCATGCTGCTGTCGGCGTCCTTGATCCAGACCCGGACGCGCGAAGGAAAGGTCGACTTGGGGCCGTGCGAGGGCTGGTCGCGCCACTCCCAATGGCCGCCGGCAGTGGCCTGAGCCGAGGCGATGGATGCCGTAGCGAGTGCCGCCGCAACGGCGGCGAGCGTCAGAATGGTCTTCATGTCAAAAATCCTTGGTTGAACTGTGGGGAGGCACGCGGCGAATGTAGAGGTTCGCCGCGCGCCGCTGGGGTTCAGCCAAGGCGTGCGGGTGGTTCGGGTTCGGGACCGAAATTACGGCCGACAAGGGGGGGTGCAGGGGCGAGCGCTGGCGGCATGGCGCGCAATTCCGGCGTCACGTCGGATGCCAGGGGCGGCAACAGCGCTGGCGACGCCGCGCAGCCCATCTTGGCGACGCAGTCGGGCGTCATGCCCTTGCACGGTTTGCCGGTCTCCGGCTGCTTCTTGGCGAGCCCCATCATCTTCGCACAATCAGCGCTCATCGATGCGGCGGCAGCCAAATGCTCGGCCTTCTCGACCGGCATGGCATGGGCAAACGCGCTCCCCTGGCCGATCAGGCCAAGCAGTGCTCCCAGGAGCAGCAGCAAGGGGAACCAACGTTTCACTTCGATCTGCCTCTTACCCTGTCCTTCAATTGTTTGGAATACTTAGCACGAACAGCGGCGGATGTCTTGATCCAACACAAATCGGCTGTCAGCGATCGAGACCGGCGAACAGATTGTAGAACAGGGCGAACAAGGCGCCCGCGATCAGTCCGAAGGCGAGCGACCAGCACAGGCCCACGGCCAGCGCGGTCGTCGAGGCCGCTTCGGCATTGGTGAACAACTGCAGGTACATATGCGTTGCGGGCCCGATCGGCAGCAGGGCGCCGATCCAGCAGAGGAGATAGAACGCAAAGGTGGTGGCTGCCGCGGTGATCGCCACTCGAACGACGCCGAGCCTTTGGGGTGAAGTGCCGGTCATATACTTTCCCCTCTCCGATCGTTGTGGGGGCTGCAAGCCCCGGCGGTGAGTTGCCGTATCATTGCCAGCCCAGGCGCCAGAGGCATTGATCTTGGTCAATTCGGTATGTCGAAGCCGGATCATATGGCCTGCTCCAACGGTCTGGCGATCGCCCGGATCGCCTTCAAACCGCTGCCGAACCGGGCAATCTGGTCGCGGTGCGTTTCCAGTTCGCCATAGGGCAGATAGGAGATGTCGAGGTCCGAGATCCGGCTGAACGCGGGCCTGGCGATCTGCGCCCGGACGTCTTTTTCGCGGTCGTCGGGCGCGACGAGGAACAGGCCAGCCGCAGCATGAAACCCTCCGCCGCTCAGCGCGAGGTCGAGCATCCGCACGATGCCCGAGTAGATCGAGGTCGAATGCTCGACCTCGAAAGCAGCAGCGACCTTGGGTGTCTCCTGTTCCAGCCACAACACGTCGATCAGCCGCACGGCATCGGCCCCCGGCGCGGCGGCGATTTCGCCCGGGAGGTGATCAAGGCAACCTGTCCCCAAAGGAGAATCGCCGAACAAGCGCCCACGATCGTTGGCAGCGATCCACACCCGGTAGCCCAGCGCCAGGCCAAGATCGCGCAGCCACGCCTGCATTTCGGTGTGGGTCCGCTCGCTTTCGCCCTGGGCCTGCTGCGCCTTGCTGAGTTTCGCGGCCTCCGAGCGGACCGCTTCGAGGCGGGCGAACCAGTCGCCTTCGCCGCCATCGGCCAGGGGCGGCGCCGGGTATCGGCCCGAGCCGATGTCGAAGAGCAGGCCGCCGATCGCGCCGAGATCGTTCGACAGGAGATCGCGGTATTCATCGTTGAGATCGAGTATGCCGCCGCGCATCGCCAGGAACTGCTCCCAGCTCCCGAGCTTCACCTTGGATCCCGTGAGTGCGTTGTAGCCATTGACGATGGCGGTGTTGAACGGGGAAATCAGCGTCGGATGGAGAAAATAGAGCAGGTTGGCGACCGCCGGGCCAAGCCCCTTGATCTTGTGCGCGTCAATCGTGCGGATATGCGCGATCACGTCCTCGGCGTTGTCGCAGCAGACACAATTGTCGAGCAATCGGCCGAAGGCCCGCTGATTCTTCGGGCTCTCGTAAATGTCGGGAATGCGCAGCTTGGGCTTCCACAGGAAGGCATGGTCGGCGCCCTTGAAGATCTGGCGTTGCTCGGCGATCGAGTGGACGACTGTTTCGAGCGACGAACCGCGATAGGCGACGCCGAAGGTCCCGGCTTCGATTTCCGACACGACCTGCTGGATACCGCGCCGGATCGAGCGAAAGTTCTTGAGTCTTTCGTCCCAAAGGAACCAGCTCTGGTAAGTCGCGCCTTCGTCTTCTCGCCATTGCTCGATGAGTTGACGGATCAATAATGCCCGGTCGGTCATGAATTCAGCCTGCGAATTGTTTGCCGGTTATTGGTGCCGCCCCCGACGACCTTCCGCAAGGCCGGCAAGGATCGGGCAATCCGGGCGCGCATCGCCGCTGCATCCGTCCGCCAGATCGAGCAGGGTCTGGCGCATCGCTTCGAGGGCGGCAGCCTTGCGGGCGAGATCGCCGGCATGTTCCAGGGCGATGGCCTTGACCTCGCTGCTGGCCCGCGTCCGGTCGTCCCACAGGGCGAGCAGCGCGGAGATTTCGTCGATCGAAAAACCGAGATCGCGCGCGTTGGCGATGAAGCGCAAGCGCTCGAGCGAGCGCGGGGGATAGTCCCGATATCCGTTGTCGCGCCGATCTGGCGGGGGCATCAGTCCGATGCCCTCGTAGTGGCGGATCATGCGCTGAGACACGCCCGTCGCCGTCGAGACCTGCCCGATGTTCATGGGCGATCGCCGTTCGGTCTTGGATTGCGGCCGTGATGATGACCGCCATGGAAGAAGTGCAGTAGCGGACAGGCGAACAGGAAGGCGTATGGCAGCAAGCCAAAAAGGTGCGCGCGGTGTTCCGGGTAGAACAGGAACGCGGCGATCAGCGCCGCCGAAACGAGCGCCAGGACCCACGCGCGTTTGCTGGAGAGATTCATAGATCGATGCTCCTGAGCCGCAGCGAATTGCCGATGACGCTGACCGAGGACAGCGCCATCGCCGCCGCAGCGATGATTGGTGAAAGCATGAGGCCGAACAGCGGATAGAGCGCGCCCGCCGCCACCGGGATACCTGCGACGTTGTATGCAAAGGCGAAGAACAGGTTCTGGCGGATGTTGCCCATGGTCGCGTGGCTGAGACGGCGCGCGCGGACTATCCCGGTGAGGTCGCCCTTGAGCAGCGTGACCCCCGCGCTTTCGATCGCGACATCTGTGCCGGTGCCCATCGCGATGCCGACGTCGGCAGCGGCGAGCGCGGGCGCATCGTTGACCCCGTCGCCGGCCATGGCGACGATCCGCCCCTCATCGCGCAAGCGCTTGACGATCGCGCCCTTCTGGTCGGGCAGGACATCGGCTTCGACATTGTCGATGCCAAGGCGCCGGGCGATCGCATCGGCGGTGACGCGGTTGTCGCCCGTGAGCATGATGACGTGGATGCCGCCCTCGGCCAGCGCCTTGAGTGCATCCGGCGTGGTCTGCTTGACCGGATCGGCGATGCCAATGGCACCCGCGATCCGGCCGTCGATGCCGAGGAAGATCGCGGTCGCGCCTTCGCTGCGCAGGCGATCAGCGCGCGCCGCAAGGAGCTGCGTCGGGATGCCCTGTTCATCGAGGAAGCGGGCATTGCCGGCAACGAGCCGGCGTCCGTCAACCACGCCGGTAATGCCTTTGCCGACCGGCTGGTCGAACTCGCCGGGCTCGCTGATCGTCAGGTTTTTCGCCTCGGCAGCCTTGACGATGGCCAGCGCCAGCGGGTGCTGGCTGCCGCGCTCGAGGCTGGCGGCAAGCCGGAGTACCTCATCTTCCTCAAATCCGTCCGCCGTTTCGACGGCAATCACGGCGGGCTTGCCTTCGGTCAGCGTGCCGGTCTTGTCGACGACGAGCGTGTCGACCTTCTCCATCCGTTCGAGCGCCTCGGCGTTCTTGATGAGGATCCCCGCCTGCGCGCCGCGCCCGACGCCGACCATGATCGACATCGGCGTGGCAAGGCCGAGCGCGCAGGGGCAGGCGATGATCAGCACCGCCACGGCAGCGATCAGGCCATAGCCCATCGCCGGGGCCGGGCCGACCAGCGACCAGACGGTAAAGGCGATTCCCGCGACCGCGATCACCGCGGGCACGAACCAGCCCGAAACGGTGTCGGCGAGCCGCTGGATCGGCGCACGGCTGCGCTGGGCGTCGGCGACCATCTGGACGATCCGCGCCAGCATGGTGTCGCGCCCGATTCTTTGGGCGCGCATGACGAGGCCGCCGGTCTGGTTGATCGTTCCGCCGATCAGCTTCGATCCCGCCTCCTTGGTGACGGGCATGGATTCGCCGGTGACCATCGACTCGTCGACCGTGCCGCGCCCTTCCAGCACCACGCCATCGACCGGCACCTTCTCGCCTGGGCGGACACGCAGCGTATCGCCGACGAGCACCTGGTCGAGTGCGATTTCCTCGTCGCTGCCATCGGCGCGGACCCGGCGAGCGAGCTTGGGCGAGAGATCGAGCAGCGCGCGGATCGCGCCGCTGGTCGTCTCGCGGGCGCGCAGTTCGAGCACCTGGCCCAGCAGCACCAGTACGGTGATGACCGCGGCCGCCTCGAAATAGACCGCGACCGAACCATCCGGCGCGCGGAACGCAGCGGGGAACACGCCCGGCGCAAGCGTTGCCGCCATGCTGTAGGCCCAGGCAACGCCGGTGCCCATCGCTATCAGGGTGAACATGTTGAGATGGCGGGTTTTGATCGAGGTCCAGCCGCGTTCGAAGAACGGCCAGCCGGCCCACAGCACCACCGGCGTCGCCAGGACCATCTGGACGAGATTGCCCAGACGGCCGCCGAGTATATGGCGCAGACCGGTCAGATGCCCAGCCATCTCGAGCGCCACGACCGGCAGGGCCAGGACCAGGCCGATCACGAAGCGCCGCTTCATGTCCGCATATTCGGGCGAGGGACCATCGTTCAGCGTCGGGGTCATCGGCTCGAGCGCCATGCCGCAGATCGGGCAGCTTCCCGGCCCCGGCCGCTGGACTTCGGTGTGCATCGGGCAGGTCCAGATGGTGCCTTCGGGCACGGCTTCGACCGCGCGGGGCGTCTCGCTCAGATAGCGCGCCGGATCGGCGCTGAACTTTGCGAGGCAGCCTGCGCTGCAGAAATAGTGATGCGCTTCGCCATGGGTGGCGACATGCGGCGTGGTCGCCGGATCGACGTTCATCCCGCAGACGGGGTCGGTTTCCATGCCGTGTGATGCGCCGGAATGGGCGCAGTGGCTGTGATCGTGGGGCGACTCGGCCATTCGTCTTGCTCCTTAAGTCGCCCCTTCATGAACCTTGACATCATGTCATGGTCAAGCGGGAAATGTGCTGTCAGAAATTCATATGATGCAGCCCGCCATGCATGAATGTCCCGCCAAGGAATCCCTGGACCAGCACCGCCAGCGTCAAAAGCCCGAGTAAGGCGACGAACATCTTGTCGCCCGCGCGGTCCTCGTGAAACCGGCGCAGCCCCGCCCAGGCGAGCAGGGGCGCGGCAATGACGATCGCCATGCCGAGATAGCGGTGCGCGGTGAGAATGAGGTTGCGGTCCCACAGATAGAACCCGCCGGCGAACCAGCCCAGCGGCATGGCGACAACCGCACCGGCCGCGCCGGTCACCAGCATGATCCGCGCAGACGTGCGCCAGACCTTGCGCCGCCGGACAATCCCCAGCGCTTCCGCCGCAAAGGCGCTGACGATCAGGGCAATCGGGAAATGGATGACGACGACATGGAACTTGCCCAGCCAGATCATCAGCCGCTGACCGAACGGCTTGTCGCTGTTGTCCGGCGCTTCGTCCATGTCCATGCCGTCCATCGAACCGTGGTCCATCGCCATGGCATCGTCCGCTTCGGGCGCCGGGGTCGAACCGTCGGCCATCATCGGCACCGCGCCCTGGTCCGCCAGCGCCTTCATGTCCGCCTGGCTCATGCCGCCAGCCTGTTCGGTTTCGGGCGTCCCGGGTCCGGCGCCCATATCGCGCGGATCATCGTGCGCCCAAAGGGCGGTGCCGCTCGCCGCGCCGACGAGCGCAAGAGCGAGGGCGGCGTTGCGCAGGACACTGGGTTTCATGAGCGGATGCCCTTTCTCGGCTGGACAGTCGGGAGTGCGGGCGCGCCGTCCATGGCGGCGCGCCCGGAGACTTACTTCACGGTGAAGGCGATCTTGCCGCTCTTCACCTCGCGGTCGTCGCCTGCGGCCATCCAGCGCAGTTCATAACCGCCCGCCATCAGCGCGCTCTTGGGCATGACCATCACCGACTTGCCATCCTTGCCCATCATCACCGAGACGGGCATCGCCATGGTGTGGCCCGCGGCCATGCCGGGCATCGAGGTCATGACCAGCTGGATGCGGGTGTTGGCGGGCCTGATCTTCTCGTTGAACACCAGGTTGATGTGCTGGGGCCTGGCAACCGTCGAATTGGCGGCGGGGGTCGAGGACACCAGTTGCGGGTGCGCCGAGGCAATTGCAGGCGCCGTCAGTGCGAGCGCGGCGAGGGCAAAGGCAAGTTTACGATTACGCATGGGTGTTCTCCTTGGCAGCGTGTCAAAAGCGAATACGCGGGCCAGGGCTCCATCCCTCAAAATGAACACAAGGAATTTTTCGAGGGATCGGCGATCGCCCCGCGTATAGGATGCGAGGCAATAAGGAGATTGTCCGTGCCCGACCTTGATCAGATTTTGAGCCGCCTTGGCGCGACCGCCGTTCCGCTGGAACTTGCCGCGATCGACGACGCTGTATTCGCCGGATTGGCCCGCAGCCGCCGTGAGGCCATGGCGGCTTCGCGGATGACAGGCATCGCCGCCAGTCTCGCGCTGGTTGCGGGAGTGGCGGGCGGCGGGATTTCCGCCATCGCCCAGGCTGCGGCCCGGCCGCTGTCCCCCTTCGCTGCCGATACCGCACTCGCTCCGTCGTCCCTGCTCGCGGTTCATCCGTGAGCTGGAGCAAGCGCCTCGTGCTGATCGCGCTGGTCGCCTTCGCGGCGGCGCTGGGCGGCACATATCTTGGCCGGGCGATCTTTGTCGACCGGACTCCCCGCGAAACCGAACTGCACGCGCTTCTGCACCGTCAGCTGAACCTCGATGCCGCGCAGCAGGCCAGGATCGACGAAATCGAGCGGCGCTTCGCGGTGCGCCGAACCGCGCTTGAACTCGAGATGCGCGCGGCCAACGCCCATCTCGCCGCCGCGATCGAGGCCGAGCACGGCTATGGTCCGGAAGTTACCGCCGCGATCGATCATACCCACATGGTCATGGGCGAAATGCAGAAAGAGACGCTCGAGCATCTCTTCGCCATGCGCGGCGTCCTGAGGCCCGACCAGGCGGCACTGTTCGACCGGAGCGTTACGAAAGCACTGACCGCTGACGCCCAGTCCGCCGCGAAAAGGTGAACCTGGACCTATCCGATTGCAACGATGCGGACCTCGCGGCTCTTGCCCGCGCGGGACGGCAGGAGGCCTATCGCGAGTTGCTTGCCCGGCACCGCGCACCGGTATTCCGCGTGGTTCGTGCTGCCATCGGCGACGACCACGAGGCGCTCGACATTGTCCAGGAAGTGTTCATTGCCGCATTTGCGGCGCTCGATCGCTATGACCCGGAACGCCCGTTCGCCGTCTGGCTCAAGCGGATCGCGCTGAACAAATGCCGCGACTGGGCACGGCGGCGGCGCGTGCGCGCGTTCTTCACCCGCGCTGCACCGCTGGAGGAAGCCTTTGCGGTGGCGGACGATGCCGCTCTCCCCGATGCGCAGGCCGAAAGCCGCGCCGAACTGGCCGGTGCCTCCGCCGCAATAGCAAGCCTGCCGCATCGCTTGCGCGAGGCTCTGGTGTTGCGGACGGTTGACGGCCTTAGCCAGGCCGAAGCTGCCGAGGTGCTCCAGGTAAGCGAGAAGACCGTCGAAACCCGGCTTTACCGGGCCCGAACCAGGCTCAAGGAACAACTCGACGGAATTTTTGAGGGGTAGCGCGATCAGCCGCGTATGACTTTCCAAAGGTCCTCATCTCTTCGGGTGTCCCCCATGAATCCAATCGTATTCGACCGTCGTTCCCTGATCCGCGCCGCTGCTGCTGGCGGGGGCGCCTATGTCCTGTCGGCTGCGCTGCCGGTCTGGGCGCGCAGTGGAACGCCGGGTCTTGCCGCGCCGATGGCGACGGTATCGGGCGACGACATTGCGCTTTCGATCGGTCACACGATGGTCTCAGCCGGTGGTCGCGAAGGGCATGGCGTGGGTATCAACGGTGCCTCACCTGGGCCGGTCATCCGGCTGAAGGAAGGGCAGAAGGTCCGTCTCGCGGTCACCAACACGCTCGCGGAGGAAAGCTCGATTCACTGGCACGGCCTGCTGGTGCCGTTCCAGATGGACGGCGTTCCTGGCGTGAGTTTCCCGGGAATCGGGCCGGGACAAACCTACAATTACGAGTTCGAGGTCAGGCAATCCGGCACTTACTGGTATCACAGCCATTCGGGCATGCAGGAAGCGATGGGCATGTACGGCGCGATCGTCATCGATCCCACCGGACCCGATCCGGTCGCCTTTGACCGCGAACATGTGATCCTGCTCGCCGACTGGAGCTTCACCCATCCGCACACGCTGCTGCGCAAGCTCAAGGCGCAGGGCGGCTACTTCAACATGCAGAAGCAGACCTTGTCGGGCCTGCTCGCGGGCAAGGACCAGTCGGCCAAGGATCGCCGGATGTGGGGCGGAATGCGGATGGACCCGACCGACATCTCGGACGTGACCGGCTCAACCTACCATTTTCTCGTCAACGGGCATGACAGCATGGCCAACTGGACCGGGCTGTTCGCGCCCGGCGAGCGGGTGCGCCTGCGGATCATCAACGCCTCGGCAATGACCAATTTCAACGTCCGGATCCCCGGGCTGCCGATGACGGTAGTCGCAGCCGACGGGCAGAACGTGCAGCCGGTCGAGACCGACGAGTTCCAGATCGCCATCGCGGAAACCTACGATGTGATCGTAGAGCCCAAGTCCGACGAGGCCTACGGCTTCATTGCCGAGGCGATCGACCGGTCGGGCCAGGTCCGAGCCACATTGGCGCCGCGACTCGGCATGGTCGCGCCGATCCCGGCGATCCGCGAACGCCCGCTGCTCACGATGAAGGACATGGGCATGGGCGAGATGGACATGTCGGGAGGCGACATGGCCGGGATGGATCACAGCAAGATGGCGGGCGGCGACATGGCCGGCATGGACATGTCGGGAGGAAGCATGAACATGCGCGATCCCTCGGTCGCGCCGCAGGTCAAGATGGGACCGGGGGTGGCGACCTTGGCACCGATGCCGATGGACCGCACCGGAGAGCGGCCGACCGGGCTCGAGAAAGTCGAGCACCGGGTGCTGACCTATCATGACCTGAAATCGCTCGTGCCCAACCCTGACACGCGCGCGCCTTCACGCGAGGTCGACCTCCACCTGACCGCCAACATGGAGCGCTACATGTGGTCCTTCGACGGCCAGAAGTTCAGCGAGAACACCGAGCCGATCCCGTTCCGGCACATGGAGCGCGTGCGCGTCAATCTCATCAACGACACGATGATGCCGCACCCCATACATCTGCACGGGCATTTCTTCGAGGTCGTGACCGGTAGTCCCGGCCATCATCCAGTCAAGCATACGGTCAATGTGCTCCCGGGCGGCAAAGTCTCGTTCGACCTGACCGCTGATGGCCTCGGCGACTGGGCATTCCACTGCCACATGCTGCTGCACATGATGTCAGGCATGTTCCGAGTGGTGACTGTCCGGCGCGAGGAGGAAGGCGCATGAAAATCCTGCTCGCTACCGCAGCTGCAATCGCCATGGCATCGCCAGCCGCCGCGCAGATGGACATGAACATGCCGGGAATGTCGATGCCCGCGAAGCCAGCGGCGAAGCCACCCGCAAAGGCCAAGCCAAAGGCTAAACCCGCCGCAGCCAAGCCGAAAGCCAAACCTGCCAAGCGTCCTGCGAAGGCAAAACCTGTCAGGAAGCCGACCACTCCTCGCCATCAGGCAGCACCTGGAGGTCCGCACCCGGCCAGCCACGACATGTCCGCCATGCCGGGAATGGACATGTCGCAGCCCGAGGCTGCTCCGGCCGCTCAACCAAATCCAGCGGCGTCGGCGCCCGACGGCGACATGCAGTCGATGCCCGGCATGGATATGGCGAAGCCGGATGCGGGGGCTGAACCCGCCCCGCAAACAGGTGACGACATGTCGGTCATGCCGGGAATGGAACCGGCCGATAGTCCGATAGGCAGTGCGCCTGCCCCCGCGCCGCCCGAGGATCACGCCGCCGACGCGATTTTCGATCCGGCAGTGATGGCTCGCTCCCGCGAAGCCTTGCGGCGCGAGAACGGCGCCTTCAGCGGATCGATGGTGTTGTTCGATCTTGCCGAGTACCAGGCGCGCAAGGGGCGCGATGGCTATCGGTGGGAAAGCGATGCCTGGTTCGGCGGCGACATCAATCGTCTGCAGATCAAGACCGAGGGCGAGGGCCGTTTCGGCAAGCCGATCGAAGATGTCGAGGTTCAGGCGCTCTATTCGCGCGCCATCTCGCCATTCTGGAATGCCCAGATCGGCGTCAGGCATGACATCGTGCCCAATTCCTCGCGCACCTATGCCGTGGTGGGCGTCGAGGGCATCGCGCCCTACTGGTTCCACGCGACGGGGCAGCTGTTCCTGTCCGACAAGGGCGATGTTCGCGGTCGGCTCGAAGGCAGCTACGATGAGCGCATCACGCAGCGGTTGATTCTCCAGCCTCGCGTCGAGCTCAATTTCTCTGCGCAGGACATGCCGGCAATTGGTGTGGGCTCGGGCCTGTCGAGTTTCGAACTCGGTGCGCGCGTGCGCTATGAGATCCGCAAGGAATTCGCGCCTTACGTCGGGGTGGAGTGGTCTGGGAAGACCGGCGATTCCGCGCGTTACGCCCGTCTCGCCGGCGACAAGCCGAATACGGTCCAGTTCGTGGCTGGCGTGAGGTTCTGGTTTTGAGAAAAAAGCAACGTATTCACATCCTTGCCAGCCGCTTTCACAAGTGGCTGTCCCTGTTCATCGGTGCGCAGGTTCTGATCTGGTTCGCGAGTGGCGCGCTGATGAGCTTCCTGCCGATCGACAAAGTCCGCGGCGAACATTTGGTCGATCGTGAACGCGTCGTCCCGATCCCGGTCGGTTTGACCCTCGTCTCGCCCGACAGGATAAGGGAGCAGACAAGCGAGCCAGTCGAGGCGATGACCTGGCACATGGTGGACGGCAGGCCAGTCGCCGAGGTGACGACGGCCAAAGGCATCCGGCTCTACGATGCGGGGACCGGACAACTGCTCCCGCCGGTCGACGCCCCGATGGCGACACGCATTGCCGAGGCCGCCTGGAAGCCAGAGGCCAAGCCTGGCTCTACCGTTTCGCGCGTAACCAAGGAGAGTCCGGAATACCGGGGCGCGCTGCCCGCGTGGCAAATCGCCTTCGCCGATCCCGATCACACCAGCGTTTTTGTTGCCGAGGACACCGGCAAGATTACCGCCACCCGCACCGGCGTCTGGCGGCTCTACGATTTCTTCTGGAGCCTCCATATCATGGACTGGAAGGACCACGAGGATTTCAACACCTGGTGGTTGCTGGCCTTCGCCATTGGTGGGCTAACGCTGGGGCTTACGGGGACGGTCCTGCTGTTCATGCGCTGGCCGGTGCGGCGGCGGAGCAGGCGAAAAAGGACGCAAGCTGTTTAACCAGGTCGGAATTCCCGCCTGTCGCGGATCGCCCCCTCCTACCTGGCAGCGCCTGATTGGGATACGTGGAACGCGCGTTGGAGTCACATGCGACTGCTGCCGCTGGCTGCGGCCAAGATGCCGCAATGAACGAACGATGACTTCACTACCGACTTTTATCCATACTGGCCTTTCCGGTCAGCCGAAATGACAGTCATCGGAAATTGATTAATTTGGCCGCAGCATGGGCGCGCTATCGTATTTGAAAACAGCCCCAAGAACCAGCTTCGAGAGGTGAACATCGCGCATTGAACCGCCCCGGGATTGCCGGAGGCCCAAACTCCTGAGAGGAAGGGTCTACGATGAGCAAGACGACGAAAAACGTTTGCCCCTGAAGTTCGTGATCGGGCGTTCCGCATGGTGCTTGACCAAGAGGGCGAGTGTCCGTCCAGTTGGGTGGATATCGCCTCCATTGTTGCCATGATTGGTTGTTCCGGCCACACGCTGCTGAAGTGAGCGAAGAAGGCCGAGGCTAATCGTGCGAAGTGTCAACAGGCCACTTACAGTCGTGCCGCGCGCACGATGCCATCCACTGTTCGACTTCACTTTCAATCCATATCGTGCATCTCGCACCTAGCGAGCGAGAACGTGGGAACCTGCCCTCGGACATACGCTGATATATCGCCGAACGCTTTAATCCCACGCGCTCTATGACTTCTGGCAGGCGCATGAAGCGCTCGCCCCTGCGTTGACTGGATCCCAGACTCGGCTCGGATATGTCGATGACCATCTCTCACGCGACCTTCAGACGCGTTCGCCAATCGCGTCGCTACGTCGATTGAGTTCCGCAATGTGTTGCTGGAGAGTCCGTGCTAGTAACTTGGCGGTGCCGTTGGCCCACCGAGGACGCAGTTCGTCGATGTTGTCGCCAAGCTGTTCGACGATCTCGATCGGTGCGCGTCTCAACAGTTCGCCCAGAAAGCGGGCAGGTCCGGTACCGCTTTGACCCAAGGCAAAATCTTCCCCGATCAGCTGGAGCAACAACAAAGTTTCCTCGCCAGCATGTTCGGCAGCATCCAGGATCGCCAATAGCTCGTTGAGCGTAACTGGCCGGTCCCCTGCAAGCGAGCGCCTCAGGCTGTCCCGCTTCATGCCAGTTAACCGCGCAATCTCAGAATTCGACTTGCCGCTCTCACGGACCGCACGCTCAAGCAGACGTGCGACGCGGGCAGGAAGATCGGAGGGGGACTGGTCCATGGCGGCTCGATTCGAACAGTTGAGCATTCAGCTATCCCCGGAGGATATCTGTAGGAAAGCAAAAAGAACATATAAGGAACATATAGGAATTCTATAACGGGACACGAATCGATCCTCGCGCAAATCCGCGCATGATTCGCGCATCGGTGCGCACCCCTCGCGCTTGAGGCCGCCAAATGCGCGCAATGTTGAGGCTTTTCCGCGCACACAATCTGGCAAGACGCACCGATCAACCAAATTCGACCCCGATTTCGGCAGAGGAAGCCTTTCCCGATTTCCTACAGCCGTTCTTCTCCGCACCTAGAACGTACAGCGAACATCTGCTGTGCCACCCAAACGGAGAAGTGTCCCCATGAATGCCCTCGCCCTCCCCCAGATCCGCCGCGGCAACAGCCTCGGCAAGTTTGCCTGCCTGGCGCTCCCGATCGCGATCGGCGCACTTGCCGCCAGCGCGGCCTATGCCGGCGCCGACACCACCTTCGCGCCTGCCCTGCAGAAGTTCACCTCCTGACGAGGCCCAAGTCCGTCAGGGGCCTCGCAAGGCCCCAAGCCATCTTTCCTCTCTGCAATGCTCAAACCGCCCTGCGGACCCGGTGTATCAGCACGTCATTCCAGTCCTCTTCGGTCCGCTCGGGCCGTCGGGTGACGATCCGGCGACCCTCGCGAAGATACGCTTCGCGGGCTCGCTCTTCGGCAAGCAGGCCGCCGGCATCGTTATCGACGAACAGATGCAACTCGCGCACCGATTCCGGGATCGTGACGAGACCGAACCGCTCGTTACCGAGCGTCGCCCAGCAGGGGATGCCAAACAGCTGCATGGCCGAGAGCGCGGTCTCAATCCCTTCGGCAAGACCCAGGCGGCCGCCGCGCGGGAATGCCAGGCGCACCGAGCCTGAGCCCGGGCTGCCGAGCGAGCGCTTGGGCTGCTCGAACGACGCAAGGCGGTCATAGTCGGGGTCGAGGAAGGTCCGGTTCAGCGCCAATACGCTGGCATCGTTGCGCACCGCAGCGACCATCGCTGGCAGGAAGCGCACCGCACCCTTGGGTCCGAGCGGCATGCGCGGATGGAAGCGCAGGTCGGGCGATGAAACGGCAATTCCCCGTCCCGCGAGATAGCGCTCAGCCGGCGTGCCAGCCAAAGCCGAGGCCTCGAGCCATAGCCGAAACGCATTGCGATCGGTGACGTCAACGCGCGGCTGGACCGTGATCGGGCCGCTTGGTCCATCGAACAGGTCCGAGATCCGCACCCCGAGTCTGGCCATGGCCTGCATGACCGCGTCGTTGCTGCAACCCGCAAAACAATGGATCAGCACCGCGCGCTTACCGAGCGTGACGCTGAGAGAAGGCGTGCGATCGGCATGGGCTGGACAGCAGCACATGCCCTTCGAGCGCGACCAGGTCCCGCCCAGTTGCTCAACGATTTTCCTGGCACGCGTTTCGAGCGCATCGCGGCCGTAACCTTTGGACATGGGGCATCTCCATCATGACATGCCTCCACCCGCGCAGCCTCCGCTCTGCGCCGCTGACAATCGGTTTTCCTACAAGTTGCGTTCTATATATGTTCCACTCCGATTCGGCCAGAGAAGGAATTGCACATGGCGCAAAAAGAGATCGGGAGATTGCTCGCGGCAGCGGCACTGTTGGTGGGAAGCCCTGCCCTCGCCCAGGATGACAATCTGACCGGCATGCCGTCGGAAAGCGCAGCCGCTGGTTACCGGGTTGATGGATCAGCAGGAGACTTCCAGCTTGTGACTCACGGCGTCTGGCAAGCGCCTGTGCAGATTGCAGGGCCTGTCCTGATACCTACCCAGCCGACCGGCTTGGATCCGTCGAAGCTGCGCAGAATCCGGAAAACTCCAACGAATCAGCCTAGTTTTCGAAGGGCCGCTTACCTGCCTCACGTCTATGCCGCCGAAGCGCAGTACGGATTGCCCACTGGGCTCCTCGACGCGCTGATCTGGACCGAATCGCGCTACAATCCATTCGCGGTGAGCGGCGCCGGCGCTGCGGGACTTGGTCAGCTGATGCCGAAGACGGCGCGTGAGCTTGGAGTCGCCAATCGGTTCGATCCGCGCGCAAACCTGTGGGCCGCAGCGAGATACCTCCGCCAGATGCTCGACAAGTTTGGAGTCGTCCATCTCGCGGTCGCGGCCTATAATGCAGGCCCTGGTGCTGTCGAGCGCGCCGGTGGCATTCCGCTCAACGGTGAGACCCCGTCCTACGTGCGGAACGTCCTTTCGTTTTGGGGGACCAAATGAGTTCGAGTTACGGGAATGGCAGCAGCACGCGCAAACGGGTGAGCGGAGTGCTTAATCACGGAGGCCGCGGGCTGAACATCCTTACCGATGCCGGGGACCTATGGGTTTTTGACCGTGAAGATGTCGATCCCGAACTACTCGGTCGCCGAGTCACAGCTGAAGGGACACAGGCCGGTTATGACCGCCTTCAAGTCGAATGGATCGGGGAAATCTAATCCTTCAGGCAGCTCTTCTCCTGCCCTTTGAAATGTTCACTACCTTGCCGCCGCCAAGGTGGTCGGCCCAATCCTGCATCATGCGGCGTCGAGGAGCTAGATACTCAGCAGCATTGTAGGCCCCCCGAACCTCATTGCTTTCCGAGTGTGCGAGTTGCAGCTCAACCCAGTCTTCATGGTACTTGCGTATCCACATCACTGGCTTGCCGACCTCGACGAGTTGCTCGTTGGCCCAGGTACTCGCCAGACCTCGAAAGCCATGTACCGTCTGCCGAGTATGGTATCCCAGCCGATAAAGTGCGTAGATCATCGTGTTCTCAGAAATGGGCTTTTTGGGCATGCTGCCTGGAAATAGGAATTCTCCTTCCGTCTCTTCGATCATGCGTTTGGCAATTGCCACTGCCTGCACGGACAACGGAACAAGGTGCTCACGGCCCATTTTCATTCGATGCGCAGGAATGCGCCAGATCGGCTGCTTGCCATCAAGATCTTCGAACTCGGATTTCACGGCAAAACGCAGTTCCTTCGTCCTAACCCACGTAAGCAGCGCAAACATCACAGCATCGCGGGTAATCAGGGACCTGCGCTCGCCCTCTGCCTGATAGGCCTCGAGCTTTTCTAAGAGCGTCGGGACCTCACTGAGTGGTATCCGGCTCATATGTTTCACACGGGGCCGAGGCTTCAAGGCTCCCCGCAAGTGCGCCGTCGGGTCTGAGGCAGCCAAGCCGCACGCAATTGCAAACTGGAAAACCTGACCCACGCCCTGTTTGGCCCGTCGGCTGATATCGAGAGCGCCGCGAGCCTCAATCTTGCGCACCATTTCAAGCACGTCTGGTGGCGTGATTTCTTGCATCGGTTTCGTTCCAAGAAACGGAAAGACGTCCCGCTCCAAACGTGACCAAACGCGTGCTGCATGCGCAGGATCGAGTGCTGACTTTCGATTCTCGTGCCAACGCTCAGCAACGACGCGAAAGGCCTCGCCGCCATCTGGCGTCAGTGCTGCCTTGTTCTTCATCGGGTCAATGCCCTCCGCAAGGAGTGCCTTGGCTGCGGTTCTCTTATCTCTGGCGGCTGCCATGCCGACGCCAGGGTAGGCTCCAAACGAAAGGAGCTTTTCCTTGCCGCCAAATCGATACTTGAGGCGCCAAAGTTTGGCTCCGTTCGGCTGGACCAGCAAGAACAGCCCCTCTGCATCTGAGAGCTTGTAGGCCTGCGCCCTGGGCTTTGCATTTTTGGCTGCGATTTCAGTCAGAGGCATTGGGGGTATCGCTCCTTTCCGATACGTTTCGAGAATACCCCCAAAATACCCCCACACCAAATCTGGCTGCAAGCGGAAGCAAGCGGACCCAAGCGGACGCGAATCGCGTCTAAGTACGTTGATTTAAGGTGATTTTATGGAAGAATGCGGACGCATGAGGAAGCGTCCGGAAGTGGGAATGGTAGCGGAGGAGGGACTCGAACCCCCGACACGCGGATTATGATTCCGCTGCTCTAACCGGCTGAGCTACTCCGCCCCAAGGGGTGCTGGGCCAGCGGGAACGCCGGGCAGGCGGCGCACATAGGTTGCTGCGCGGCGGCGGTCAAGGCCGCTGTTTGCCGCGAAATGGCCAGACGCCCGCCCTGTCCCACCGCCCCGGGTGATAGCAGTACAGTCCAAGCCCGGCAAAGCGGAAGCGGTGGGCAATCATCCCCGCTTTCAACTCCTGTTGAAGCGCCTTGGCAGTGGCCGTATCCACCTTGTTCTGGATGGTTATGTGCAAACGCGGCGAGTGGCGATCCTGCGCCGTCAACGCGCCGTGGAAATGCGCGGCGATCATTGCCCGGATCGCCAGCATATCCGCGCTGCGCACCGCAACCGCCGTTCCCGTGCCGAGATCCATCAGTCCGCCCACAAGTGCATCCGGAGCCGCGAATTCGGCTACGTGGCGCGCCAGCACACGGCCAAGTTCCCCCCGGAGCGATGGAGCAAAGCCGTGGAACAGCGTGACATGGGCGGCAAGCACATTGCGTTCAGCCGGATAGTGCGCCTGACGCAAAGCGTCAGCCCAGCGAAAAATCTGCGGGGGCAGCTCAGCCGTGACGATATACGGTGCAGGCGGCGGCCGGGAGGGAGGGGAAGCGGCCATCGCCTACACCTTCCCGTTCAAACAGTTTCGAGCTCGGTTGGTTCCCGGATCAAAACGTCAGACAGCATTTCGGGTGCCTACCAGGCCAGCGGGGCCGCTGTCCGTAGCAGTTTCGTTGAAGTCGGAATTCTCAAACCATTCGACTATCGTCATGTTACCATCCATCCTTGCACAACCCCAATTGCGCATATCAAAACCCACATAACCCTTATCGACCAGCAATGTCCTTGCTTCGGGCAAAGCCGCCTGAACCATCTGACAGCAGCCGGATTTTGTCCGGTCAGGGATACTTGTCCGGTTGGCACATCACAAACACATCAGTGGCCAGCAGGCCGCATCCCCGCTGACTGCCTAGAACACCCGATAAGACCGTTCAGCATTTGGGCGGGGTTCGGCCTGGTCGATCAGGTTGTGGTCCGGCGTAGCCGGCAGTGCCTTCACGTATCAAAGTGGGACGGACGGAATTTAACCGGGAGTACGCACTTCCCGGCCTTGACAAATACTTGGTTAAAATTGGTTTAATACGCCCATTGGAGATGTGGGCACCCGATTCGACCTGGAACGGGTAGTGACGTCTAAACGGGGGATAGAATATGAAGCTCAGTTCGCGCGCTTTTGCGACCGCTGCAATCGTTGCCACCTTTGCCGCTCCGGCCCTGGCCGGCACCGCCACGGGCACTTTCAAAGGTTCGACCTGGCAGGCCGCAAGCACCATCATCGGCCAAACCTCAACCGCGACGGCCGCTGGCGGCGGCAACCCGATCTATACTGCACCGATGCCGCAATACAGCGGCGTTACCTCGCTGATCATGAACCATGGCACGGGCGGAAATTTCATCTGCTCGGGCACGCTGGTCAGCGCAACCAAGATCGTTACCGCAGCCCACTGCGTCAGCGGTGGCGGCGGGGCTGTCGACCCCAGCCTTGTGACCACGACGGCCTATTTCTATGGCGGCAGCAACCCCGATACGGTCGTGCCGTTCAACCCGGCTTCGACGGGCATCACAATCTCAAGCGTTGCGGTAAACCCGCTCTACACCGGCGAAACGATCGACCAAAACGATATTGCCGTGCTGACGCTGTCCTCAGCCGCGCCGGGATTCGCCAAGATCTATGGGATGGATTTTTCCGGCATCACCCAAGGTGAAGAGTTTAACGTTGCCGGATACGGCGGGCGTTCGGACACCGGCGGTGCGGTTGGCGTCAACCTTAGCACCGGCCGGTTGCGCCAGGGCCTGAACACCTATGACTTACAACTTGGCGATGCCGATTTCGGCGGTCAGTGGGCGTCTATCCTGGGATCGACCGCGCAGATCGATCAGGTGTGGATGTCGGACTTCGACAATGGCACCCTGGCCAATGATACCGGCTGTCAAATTGCGGTGTTCGGGTTTGGCGCTGATCCAAACAAGTATTGCACGTCCTATCTTGGCGCGCGTGAAGTCAACCTGGCGGGCGGCGATTCGGGCGGGCCGAACTTCGTCAACGGCAAGCTTGTGGCGGTCAATTCGTTCGGACTGACCTTCGGCAAGGATTGGGGTGATATTGACAACAAGCTCAACGACACGTTCGGCGAATTCTCGGGCTACGCCCCGCTTTACGCCAGCAAGGTGTTCGTCCAGACGGCGGTCGGGGTTCCCGAACCGATGACCTGGGCCTTGATGATCGTTGGCTTTGGCATGATTGGCGCTTCAACCCGCCGCAGGCGCAAGGCGGCAGGGGTTCCAGCAATCGCCTGAATTTCGCCATAGGGACTACGATTCATGTCGGCGTCATTGATGCCGGCTCTTCGAACCAATCATGTGATCTGGTGGCACTCCGCGATCATCGCGAAGTGCCACCTGCATCCCGAAACCGGGATGATCATTGTCGATCACGATGTTTATCCGGCGCGCGAAATGGCCCCAAGCCCTGCGGCGGCAGCTTGACCCTGCCGAGTACGCGCCGTCCACCGGTACATGACGAAAACCTCAGTCACCGACAGGCAACAGACCTCCCCTCCGCGGCGGCCTTGAACAGGTCATGTCGTGGTTTGAAGTTTGGCGCATTACAGATCGGGATGATGGCGCCCGGTGAGAATACGTGCACCACCGGCAGAATGGATAATTGCGGAAGCGTCAGCCGCTTAGCGATTTAACCGGACGATTAAAACAGTTGCGTCCTGGTGTCCGAACCGCCATTCAATCGGAATGCCGTGAGAGGAGACCTGTTCCGATGAATCGCCCCACCCTGGCTCTGTCCACCTTGGCCGTGCTGCTCAGCGGCACCGCCGCTTTCGCTCAGACCACCACTCCCACGGCAGCCGCCGATCCAGCATTGCAGCCCAAGCCGGCCAGCGCCGCGACCATCGCCGCGCAAAAGGCTACCGCGCAGGCGTTGCCGGCCGAGGACGGGCGCGACGCGGCATTCGCCAAGCAAGGGTTCATCGCCAGCCGCACCGATCCGCTGATCCGCAACGCGGCGGACCAGCCGGTGTGGAACCTGGCGGGCTATGACTTCGTCACCGGCCCCGCCCCGGCCACGGTCAACCCCTCGCTGTGGCGCGAGGTGGGCAATCTGCGCCAGCATGGACTGTTCGCGGTCAGCGACGGGGTCTGGCAGGTCCGCGGCTTTGACGTTTCGAACATGACCGTGGTGCGCGGCGCGACCGGCTGGATCCTGATCGATCCGCTGACCACCCGCGAAACCGCCGCCGCGGCGCTGGAACTGGTCAATGCCAGGCTGGGCGCGCGCCCGGTGAGCGCGGTGATCTACAGCCACAGCCATGCCGACCACTTCGGCGGAGTGCGCGGCGTGGTGAGCGAGGCTGACGTCAAGACTGGCAAGACGGCGATCATCGCCCCGGCACGTTTCATGGAAGAAACGGCGTCCGAAAACGTCATGGCCGGGGCGGCGATGGGCCGCCGCGCGACCTTCCAGTTCGGTACGGCCCTGAAGCCCGGTCCGCAGGGACAGATGGGATCGGGCATCGGCATGGGCACCTCGGGCGGGGAGATCACCCTGATCGCGCCGACCGATACCATCACCCGCACCGGCGAGACGCGCACGATCGATGGTGTACCGCTGGAATTCCAGATGGTGTCGGGCAGCGAAGCGCCGAGCGAACTCAACGTCTATATCGTGCAGCAGAAGGTGCTGCTTTCGGCAGAGATGAGCACCTGTTCGCTGCACAACATCCTCACCCCGCGTGGGGCCAAGGTGCGCGATACCCATGCCTGGGCGGGTTACCTTGACGAAGCGCTGAAACTTTACGGCCAGCGCAGCGACGCGGTGATTTCCAGTCATTGCTGGCCGCGGTTCGGCCAGGGCGAAGTTGCATCGATGCTGGCATCGCAGCGCGACAATTATCGTTACCTCCACGATCAGAGCGTCCGGCTGATGAACCGGGGCGAGACCCAGACCGAGATCGCCGAGCAGCTGGTCCAGCCGCCCGAACTGGCCAAACAGTGGTACAATCACGGCTATTACGGCACCTACAGCCACAATTCGAAGGCGATCTATCAGTTCTATCTCGGCTGGTACGATGCCAACCCGGCCAATCTCAATCCCTGGCCCCCGCAGGACCGCGCCAAGCGCTATGTCGCGGCGATGGGCGGCGCGGCCAAGGTGCTGACCAGCGCGAAGGCGGCGATGGCGGCGGGCGATTACCGCTGGTCATCAGACCTGCTCAATCAACTGGTCTTTGCCGATCCGGCCAACAAGCAGGCCCGCGTCTTGCTGGCTGACAGCTATGAACAGCAGGGTTATCAGGCCGAAAGCGGGATATGGCGCAACCAGTTCCTGTCCGCCGCGAACGAACTGCGCAGCGGCTATCGCGCTGCCCCGGCCCGTACTCAAAGCGCCGACATGATCGCCGCGGTGCCCACCCAGATCCTGCTCGATTCGGTCGCTACCCGGTTCGATCCGGCGCGGATGGGCGGACGCAAACTGGCGGTCAACCTGGTCATGCCCGAACGCAGCGAGACTGCCGGGGTTGAGGTCACCGGCACGACGATGATCGCGCGGATGGAGCCGATGGCCAATGCCGACGTCACCGTCACCGCCCCGCGCCGGGCGCTGCTGGGCCTGCTGTTCCTCAAGCTGCCGCTGGAACAGCTTGAGATGGCGGGACTCAAGGTGGAGGGCAACCGCGATCTGGCGCAAGCCTGGCTCAATGCGATTGATCCGGTGCCCAACGGGTTCACGATTGTCGAACCGTGAGCCGCTTCTGGATCACGCCGCCAGTCGCGCCAGTTGCTCTTTGACTGCTTGCTTCAATTCTACGCCGTTCCTGCGCGCAAGCGCGGGCAGTTGCTGGCCAGCGCCAATAGCCCGGGCGACGGCAAGACCCAACAGATAGCCCATGCGGCTATAAGCGATACCGGTTTGGTCAGCAAAGAAGAACCGCGCGTAATCAGCCTGTTCGCGAGATTCGAGGATCGGCAAAATTTCGCGCGCTGCCTTGCCGATCTCTCCAGCGGGCGCCGAAGCCAGAGTCTTGTCCAGCAATATGTCGGCAAGGCTGGCACCGGGATTCAGGCGTTCAGACAGGTAGGTAGCAAGCCCCTCGGCCCACAATGCCTGATAGAGCGTTGGTTCGCCCGTATCGTTGAATTCGGGATTGGCCTGCGCATGATAGACATGAAAACTCTCGTGATCGAACAGCACCTTCAGGTCCGCCTTCGGCCCGTAAAGCTTGGCAATCATGTCTGCGCCGAAGAACACGCTTGGCACGCCGTCCCAGGTCATCGACCGGCCATCGAAGCTTCCAAAGCTTATCAGAAAAACGGTGCGCGAGCGTGCAGGTTCAAAATCACTGAAGACGCTTTTGAACCCTGCTTCATGCCCCCGATAGGCCGGTGGAATCCGCCGCGAAACTTCGCGGACCTGGCCTTCAAGCTTGATGAAATCGGGCAGCCATTGGCGAACTTGATCCTGGGCGATGGTTACTTGCGCGCCGGCATAGATTGCCTTGTTGGCGGCAACGTAGTGGCGAAAAATGTATTCAGCGGTATCGCCGCTGCGCTTGGCGCGCGCCCATATCCGCCAAAATTCGGTCAGCATATCGGGCAGTCGCGGTTGCGGCGGGGGCGCTGCGATCAAAGCACCAGGCCCGGCCATCACCAGCCCCGACACCGCCGTACCGATCAGAACATCCCTGCGCCTCATTGCTCGTCCCTTCCGGTTTTCCTCCTCGCGGGGTCGGCTGGCAATCTTGCCTCAAAAATCCCCGCGCGCTTTGCGCAGGGTGTACCACTTTTCTACATTGGCGTTGTGTTCCTGCAGGGTTGCGGCGAAGACGTGGCCGCCGGTGCCGTCCGCCACCATGTACAGCGCGTTTGTTTGTGCCGGGTTGAGCGCGGCTTCGATGCTGGCGCGGCCCGGGTTGGTGATCGGTCCCTTGGGAAGGCCGATCATCGAATAGGTGTTGTAATCATTCACCGCCTGAATTTCGGACTGGCGGATGCGGCGACCCAGCGGCTTGCCCTTGGTGACCGGGTAGATGATCGTGGGATCGGCCTGAAGCGGAATCCCCTGCTTGAGCCGGTTGGAATAGAGCCCAGCCACAATCCGCCGCTCATCCGGCTTGCCGGTCTCTTTCTCGACGATGGAGGCAAGCGTCAGCGCCGCCTCCGGCGTCGACACGGCAATGTCCTTGGCCCGTTTTTCCCACAATTCAGCCAGGGTGCGCTGCATGGCTGCCTGCATCCGCAGGACCACGGCCTGGCGGCTTTCGCCTTTTCCGATCTCGTAGGTATCGGGCAGGATTGATCCTTCGGCGGGTACGTCGATCGAACCGGTCAGGTTGCCCTGCGCCATCAACCGGTCATAGACCATGATCGACGGCATCCCTTCAGGCACGGTGACGAAGCGGCGCAATACCTCGTCCCCCTGAATGATCCGGAGAATGCGCGCCGGGCTGGCCCCCTTGGGCAGCAGGAATTCGCCCGCCTTGATCGGCGCCCCGCCGGCCAGAATGCGCGCGCGCAGCTTGAACGCTGAGGCGGAGGAAATTGCCCCTTCCGCCTGCAATTTGTCCGCAACGCCGGCCAGGCTTGCCTTTTCGGGCACGACAAAGGCGGTGTTCTTGGCGAGCGGCCCCGCTGAATACCATCCACCAAAAAACCAGGTGCCAATGACCAGCAGAAGCGCGCCCGCCACGACCAGCGGGGCGCGGCCCCAGCGCGAACCCAGCATCAGCCTTCCACGGCCTTGACGATTACCGCCGCATTGGTGCCGCCAAAGCCGAACGAATTGTTGAGCGCGGCCCGCACCCGGCGTTTGCGGGCCTTGTGCGGAACCAGATCGACGCCTTCGGTCCCCTCGTCAGGATTGTCGAGGTTGAGCGTTGGCGGCACGATCTGATCGCGGATGGCAAGGATGCAGAAGATCGTCTCAACCGCGCCGGCCCCGCCCAGCAGGTGGCCGATTGCCGACTTGGTGCTGCTCATCGATGCGCCGGTCAGATCATCGCCCAGCACCCGCTTGACCGCCCCCAGTTCGATCGTATCGGCCATGGTTGAGGTGCCGTGCGCGTTGACATAGTCAATGTCGCCCGGTTCCATCCCCGCCTTCCTCAGCGCCATGCGCATCGCCAGTTCCGCGCCCTTGCCCTCAGGGTGCGGCGCGGTGACGTGATAGGCATCGCCCGACAGGCCATAGCCAACCACTTCGGCATAGATCTTCGCCCCGCGCGCCTTGGCGTGTTCATATTCCTCTAGCACGACCACGCCCGCGCCCTCACCCATGACGAAACCGTCGCGGTCCTTGTCATAGGGGCGGCTGGCCTGTTCAGGCCGATCGTTGAAGCTGGTGTTAAGCGCGCGGGCCTGGGCAAACCCGGCCACGCCCAGCGGGTTGATGGTGCTTTCCGATCCGCCCGCCAGCATCACGTCGGCATCGCCATCCTTGATCATCCGCGCCGCATCGCCAATCGAATGCGCGCCGGTGGAACAGGCGGTGACGACCGCATGGTTCGGCCCCATCAGCCCGTATTTGATCGAAACCTGACCGCTGATCAGGTTGATCAGGCGGCCGTGGACAAAGTGCGGGGAAACCCGACCCGGCCCCTTTTCATGCAGAACGATCGATTCGCTCTCAATCCCGGGCAGCCCGCCGATGCCCGATCCGATCGAGCAGCCGGCACGCAATTTCAGGTCTTCATCCATTTCGGCAAGGCCGGCATCTTCAATCGCCTGTCCGGCGGCATCGATGCCATAGACGATGAACGGATCAACCTGGCGCTGAACCTTGTGATCCACCCGCTTGTCCGGATCGAAACCGTAAGGGTGATCCTTCGGCTTGACCTCGCACGCGATGGTGCACTTTTGCCCGGCCGTATCGAAGCGGGTGATCTGCCCCGCCCCGCTTTTGCCTGCAAGCAGATTGGCCCAGGTGGTTTCGACATCACCACCCAGCGGGGTGACAAGGCCAAGCCCGGTAACAACGACACGGCGCATCGCGGTCTCCAAATCGTAAAAATGCAACAGGCCCAGCCCGTTATGGGCTGAGCCTGTCAAAGACCGTAAATTCCGTCAACTGGCCAGAAACGGCCGGTCGCCCGAATGTCCGGTCAAGGTTCAGGGCAATCAGCCCTTGTGTTCGTCGATGTACTTGATGGCATCGGAAACGGTGCTGATCTTCTCGGCAGCATCGTCGGGGATTTCGACGCCGAATTCCTCTTCGAAAGCCATCACCAGTTCAACGATATCGAGCGAATCAGCGCCCAGATCGTCAATGAAGCTGGCATCTTCGGTAACCTTGTCAGCCTCGACGCCGAGGTGCTCGACGACGATCTTCTTAACCCGGTCGGCGGTGTCGCTCATGGATGTGTCCCTTCGTGAACGGCAGATAAACAGATGTTGCAATGCGCCCTAGAGAACGGCGCGGGGGAAGGCAAGAGGGGGGAGGCCAACTTACCCTTTCGGCGGCTCAACGATACGTATGTGCAGTTCGCGCAGTTGCTTCGTATCAGCCGGACTGGGTGCGCCCATCAGCAAATCCTCGGCGCGCTGGTTCATCGGGAACAGCGTGATTTCGCGCAGGTTCTGCACGCCGCACAGCAGCATCACCATCCGGTCAATCCCCGCGGCCATGCCGCCATGCGGCGGCGCGCCATATTGGAAAGCGNNGCCGTACTGGAAGGCGCGGTACATTCCGCCAAAGCGATCCTCGACATCCTGCTTTGACAGACCGACCAGTTCGAAAGCCTTGACCATCAGGTCAGGATACTGGTTGCGGATCGAGCCTGATGCCAGTTCATAGCCATTGCAGACCATGTCGTACTGGTAGGCCTTGATGGTCACCGGGTCCTGATTTTCCAGCGCCTCAAGCCCGCCCTGCGGCATCGAGAACGGATTGTGCGCGAAATCCAGCTTCTTCTCATCCTCATCCCATTCATAGAACGGGAAATCGATGATCCAGCAGAAGCGGAAGGCGTCCTTCTCGATCAGATCGAGCTGTTCGCCAACCCGGGCGCGGGCCGCCCCGGCAAGTTTCGCTGCCTGGGCCTCGTTCCCGGCAGCGAAGAACGCGCCGTCATCGGGGCCAAGGCCCAGCGCATCCCACAGCGCGGCCATCTTGTCCGGCCCGTGGTTCTTGGCGATCGGCCCGCCGAACTCGCCGCCCTTGCGGGTGGCATAGCCAAGCCCGGCATGGCCCTCGCTGCGCGCCCATTCGTTCATGTCATCGAAGAACTTGCGCGACAGGCCTGCAGTGCCGGGCGCCGGGATCAGGCGCACCACCCCGCCCCCGCCGACGATCTTTTCAAACAGGCCGAAGCCTGATGAGGTGAATTCTGACGTAACGTCACGGATGATCAGCGGGTTGCGCAGGTCCGGCTTGTCAGTGCCATAGTCCAGCATCGCCCTGGCATAGGGAATGCGCGGAAATTCGCCTGCCGGAGTAACCTTGCGGCCGTCGGCAAAGCTTTCAAAGATGCCGGCCATCACCGGTTCCATCGTCTCCCACACTTCTTCCTGGGTGACGAAGCTCATTTCCAGATCGAGCTGGTAGAATTCGCCGGGCAGACGATCAGCGCGCGGGTCTTCGTCCCGGAAGCAAGGGGCGATCTGGAAATAACGGTCAAACCCCGCGACCATCAGCAGCTGCTTGTACTGCTGCGGAGCCTGGGGCAGCGCAAAGAACTTGCCTGCGTGAATGCGGCTTGGCACCAGAAAGTCCCGCGCGCCCTCCGGGCTGGAGGCGGTGAGGATGGGGGTCGAATATTCGGTGAAGCCGATGTCTTCCATCCGGCGGCGGGTTTCGCGGATGATCGCGGTGCGCTTGACGATATTGGCGTGCAACGTCTCGCGCCGCAGATCAAGGAAGCGATAGCGCAGGCGCACATCCTCAGGATATTCCTGTTCGCCCGCCACCGGCAGCGGCAGTTCCTCAGCCCGGCTGAGCACGGTGGCATCGCGGGCATAGACCTCTATCGCGCCGGTCGGCAGGCCGGCGTTGACCGTTGCATCGCTGCGCGCCTTGACCGCGCCATCAATCGTCACGACCGATTCCAGCCGCAAGCCTTCAAGAAGCGGCAAGGCCGGGCTATCGGCATCGGCGACGATCTGGGTCAGGCCATAGTGATCGCGCAGGTCAACAAACAGCACGCCGCCATGGTCGCGCTTGCGGTGAACCCAGCCCGACAGGCGGACCGTCTGGCCAACATCGCTGGCGCGCAGCGCGCCGCAGGTGTGGGAGCGATAAAGGTGCATGAAACGGACAATTTCCAGCTAACAGGGGAACGTGCGGGAACCTTGCCCCGCGGATCGCGCCGTAACAACGCCGCACCGCCGATTTGTCAAGCAGTCTTGCGGGGCTTCACCGCATGAAAGACCTGTTCCGCCCAGGCCATCGTTTCGAACAGCGCCCGGCGGCCCGGCCCACCCAGCGCCACGCAGCAATCAACGAATTCGCGCCGCAGCGGCCAAAGCCGTGACACCGGATTGCCGCAATCAGAAGCGCAGGAATCCATTGGCGCGCCGCCGGAATCGTGCAGATCGCGAGTCAACCGATCAAGCAGCACCACACCAGGCGCGCAGGCCGCGGCGCGTTCATCATAGGCCATCTTGAAGCCGTGCTGCCACGCCGGACCGCGAAAGAACGACGATATGGCAAGCACCTGGCCCCCTGCCCGCAGCGTTGCGAAGGCAAACCGGTCACGCCTGGCCGCCGCCCGTGCCGCGCTGCGGAAAAAGGCGTCTGTCTGTTTCTGACAGGCCAGGGCAGAGCCCGCCCGCCCCTTCCAGCCGCCCCGTTCAAGCGCAAGAAACGGATCGACAAGATCGTCTATCGCTGCCGGGTCAGACGAGATGGCGAAGCTCACCTTCCCCCATTCACGCTCAAGCTTGCGTTCAAGCCCCGCGATCCGCCGGCGCAGCCGGGCATCGCTGCGCGCGCCGTCACCCGCATCCCGGCCGAAATAGGGGCGCGACCATTCACGGTCATGCCGCAGCGGCCTGCGCTGCTCATCACAGATATCGCCCAAAGCCCGAGCCACCGGATCATCGCGCGGGATGCAGGGAATACACAGCGCGATCCGGTGCGAATCGAAACGGTCAAGACCGTCCAGCAGCGCCCGCCAGAACGCGTGTTCGCACCCCCGCCTGATCAGCGGTGTGCCAACAAATTGATTGGCGTGAAGCCACCCCTGCCAATTGGGCATTGGCGCGCGCCCATGGCTCCACGATGATGCCATGGGCAGGACGCCTTGCCACGCGCCATCTTCGGCGCTGACTATCGCCAGCGTTACTTGCTGGCGCGGATCGCAGTGGGCAAGCGCGGGGCGAACCATCCACGGCTGGCAGAACACATTGGCCACCGCGGTTTGCTGGCCAAGCTCGTCCCAGCGGGCGTGATCAGCTTCGTCCAGGTCGGTCCAGCGCCTGAGCGCAAGTTTGCCCTCACCCGCAGCCCCGTCAGCCGGCCAGGCCGCCTCCATTTCCCGTCTGATCGGAGTATAGGCGGACATCCCCGTTACTCCGCCCCCAACCGGCGCAGCACGCGCCATGCGCCCGACCGCAGCGGAGCGCCGGCCGGCAAGCCGGGCGGCGGGGGCGGGTTCATGCCATGGCGACGCAGCCAATCGTTGAGCCGGCAGGTATCGGCCTGTTCAAAGCTGGCCCGCGAACACCAGGTGATCGACAGCGAGATCGAGGGTTGGTCATCAACCTCAACCCAGTGCGGCGACTTGTAGGGCACATAGATCGCCTCACCCGGGTCAAGCGTGTTGACCGTGCCCTGATGCTGAAAATCGTCGCTCCAGGGCAGCAGATTGTCACCATCGCGGTGGACGCTTTCGCTGCGGAGCGGCGGAAGCCAGGGATCACGCGGATCATAGACCGCAAAGTGCTTTCGCCCGGCCAGCTGGAACAGGATGTTGTATTCGGGATCGAAGTGGAACGGCGTCAGCGTGCGGGGTGAGGAAACGAAGATGAAGGTCTGAAGCCGCAGCGGATCGCCGCTTACCGCACGAACAGTCGGCGCGATCTCTTCAATCACGCCGCGCATCAGTGCGTCATATTCGGGCAACTGCTCTGCAAAACGCAGCATTACCCAGCGGTTGGCCGTGGCAATGGTGCGGATCGTGGTGGCCGGGTCCGAATCGCCCTGTTCGGCAAAGGCAAACGGCTCGCCATTGCGGTTGGCCGCGTTGCGCACCTCTACATAATCGGGCCGCATTCGCGGTGCCGCGTCGGCCAGCGCCTCCAGCGAGAGCAACGGGTGGCCGCACAGCAAATGCCTCAATTTTCCGGAACTATTCGGGTATAGCCGCGAAAGCGCCGAAACCTGCGGCGCGGGCAGCGCGCAGGCACGGTCATCAATGGGCAGGATCCGCGTATCCGGCATAGTCCCATATTGACGATGTTTCCTTAAGAAAACCCGATCAAGGTGCTTGTTCGCCCGGTGGTGACACCGCTATGGGCGGCAGATGCCGTCGGCTCATGCCCCGGCCGCGCCCAGCGGCCCGGACATGAGCCTATGGCCTGATTTGCACTTGCCCGATGGGCACAAGGACCATTCGCTCAGTCATGAAAATACATCCCCTGATTACCACTTCTGCCGCTGTGGCAGACCTATGCTCGCGGCTTTCCAAGGCGGAATTCGTTTGTGTCGACACCGAATTCATGCGCGAAAACACCTATTGGCCGGAATTGTGCCTGATCCAGATCGCCGACACCGAAGAGGCTGCGGCAATCGACCCCCTGGCCAAGGACATCGACCTGTCCCCGCTGCTCGACCTGCTGGTTGATAACGAAGAGGTGCTGAAGGTATTCCACGCCGGCGGGCAGGACGTGGAAATCGTCTATAACCTGACCGGCAAGACCCCGCACCCGATCTTCGACACCCAGATCGCGATGATGGCGATCAGCCAGAGCGAGCAGATCGGCTATTCAAACCTGGTCGAATCCTGGCTTGGCACCCAGATAGACAAGGGCGCACGCTTTACTGACTGGTCGCGCCGTCCGCTGACCGAACGGCAGATCGACTATGCGATCGGGGACGTGACCTATCTGGCGAAGATTTTTCCCAGGATCCTGCAGCGCCTGGTCAAGACCGGGCGCGGTGCCTGGCTTGATATCGAGATGGAAAAGCTTGCCGATCCGGCAAATTACCGCAACGATCCTTCAACCTCCTGGCAGCGTATCAAGGCAGCCGGGCGCAACCCGGCCATGCTGGGGCGGCTGAAAGCATTGGCCCAGTGGCGCGAGATTGAGGCGCAGGACAAAAACCTGCCGCGCGGCCGGATCGCCCGGGATGAGACACTGGCCGACATCGCCAGCCATCCGCCAAAGAAGCAGGAAGACCTCGCCAAGGTTCGCGGCCTGTCTCCGGGGTGGAAGGACAATGAAATCGGCAAACGCCTGATGGCCACGCTAAACGATGCGAAGCCGCTGGCCGATGATGAATTGCCCCCACGCACCCCGCGCGGCGCCCCGCTGGGCAAGGAAGGCGCGCTGGTTGCCGATCTGCTCAAGCTGCTGCTCAAGATCCGCAGCCGCGAAATTGACGTGGCCGCCCGGCTTCTGGCGCGCAGCGAAGACCTTGAACTGCTGGCGGCGGGGGTTCGCAACCTGCCGATGCTGGACAGCTGGCGCTACGAAGTGTTCGGCCATGACGCGCTCGATCTGGTGGAAGGCAAGCTTGCTTTCGCGGTGGTGGGCGGCAAGCTCAAGATGACGCGGGTGGAAGGTGCGGCTGCGTAGGGCGTGAACCGCCGATCCCGCTTGGCGCACCGCCCGCCCCTGTGCGATAGCCTGCGCTGATGAGCACCTACCTGCCCACCCTGAAGCAGCTTCAATACCTTGTCGCCCTGCACGAACACGGCCACTTCGGCCGCGCTGCCGATGCCAGCTTCGTTTCGCAGTCGACACTGTCCGCCGGGCTGCGCGATCTGGAAACCTTGCTGGGGGTCACGCTGGTCGAGCGGACCAAGCGTGCGGTCCGTTTCACGCCGCTGGGCAATCAGGTGGTCGCCAAGGCTCACCGTCTGCTGCGCGAGGCGGAGGAACTGTCAGACATGGTGCAAAGCGCCGGTCAGCCATTGTCCGGTGAAGTCCGGATGAGTGTGATCCCCACCATCGCGCCGTTCCTGCTGCCGCGGATGCTTCCCCGCCTGCGGCGCGAGCGCCCGCAACTGAAGCTGTACCTGCGCGAGGAAACCAGCGCCGCGGCGATTGAATCTTTGCACCACGGGCGCAGTGACTGCGTGCTGCTCGCCCTGCCCTTCCCCACTGGCGAGGTGGAGAAGGAAGTGATCGAGCTTGATGCGCTGTGGGTCGCCTTTCCCAAGGACGATCCGCGCGATCCGCCCGAAGAGATCAATCCCGAGGTGATCGACGAACACCGGCTGCTGCTGCTTGAAGATGGACACTGTCTGAAAGAACACGCGCTGGCCGCCTGCAATCGCCCGGAACTGCGCGCTTCGGCCACGATGATCGGCACCAGCCTGCATACTCTGGTGCAGATGGTGGACAACGGGCTCGGCCTGACCATGCTGCCCGAAATGGCGCTGGACGCCGGGATATTGAACGGCACCGACGTTGTGGCCCGCCCGCTGAAAAGCAAATCGGCCAACCGCGAGATTGCGCTGGTCTGGCGCAAGAATTCGCCGCGTTCGGAAGAATTCAAGCTGCTGGCGGAAGAACTGCGGGCGGGGTAGTTTCCCCCGTCCAGAGCTATCCAGAGGGGCCGAGCGATGACACATCCCGATAACAGGACATCGGCCCTGCACCTGCTGCCCGCAGCACAGCGCAAAGCCGTGCCCTGGAAGAATGGCGGCGGAAAGACCTGGGAAATTGCTGCCTTTCCGCCCGGTGCGGGAATGGATGATTTCGGCTGGCGGATCAGCACGGCCGAAGTGGCGGCGGCAGGTCCGTTCTCCAATTTCGGGCAAGTGGACCGCATCCTGACCGTCATCGAAGGGCGGCTTGAGCTTTACGATGTCGTTCAGGGACAAGGCGTAATCCTTGAGGCTGGCCAGAGCCATGCTTTCGCCGGTGATACGCCGATAGAAGGCCGCCCGCTTGGTGGCCCAGTGCGTGACCTCAACGTCATGGTCCGGCGCGGCGTGTGGACGGCGCAGGTAAGCCTTGACCGCCCGCCGCACCTGCCCGCAGCCACCGTGATGGCGATAGCGCGCCGTGCAAGCGCAGGCTTCAATCCGCTCGATGCCGCATTGCTGGAAGGTGCCGCTGAACTGCCGGCGGACTTCACCGGCTTTTTCGTATGCCTGCGCCGCTTTAATCCATGTGTTTCAGGCCAACCCGCAGGTAATCCCACCCGGTAATCACCGTCAGCACCGCCGCGCCCCACAGGGTAATCAGGCCCACAGTATGCGGCACGTTCATTTCCAGCCCGCCCAGTGTTGCAATCCACCCCGGCAAGGCATTGCCAAGGATCAGCGCACCAAGACAGATCATCTGGAAGGTTGTCTTCCATTTGGCCAGCCGGCTTACCGGAACCGAAACCTGAAGCCCGCCCAGGAATTCGCGCAGACCCGAAACGGCTATTTCCCGCGCAAGGATTATCAACCCGGCGATGACGTGCATATCGCCCACATAGGGCCCGCGCAGCACGCCTTGCGCCGCCAGCACCAGAATGACCGTTGCCACCATGATTTTGTCGGCAATCGGATCAAGGAAGATGCCCAGCTTGCTGACGGTGCCGCTTGACCGGGCAAGATAACCGTCAAAATAATCGGTTATCCCCATCAGGCAGTACAGGGCGAAGGCCATCATATAGCCCCATGCCCAGTCGGGCCACCACAGCAGAAACGCCAGCAGCGGCAGCGTGACGATCCGCGACAGGGTGAGGATGTTGGGCAGCGACAGCATCACGCGCAGCCATAACCTGCTTGGCCGCCGTGCAAAAGAGCGCGCGGCCTCTTGTCCGCAACGCAAGTACCGCTAGGGTCCGCGCCAACCGGGGCAGCCAGAAGAACAACACCGCATGACCACCCAGACGCACCTGATCCACAGCCGGCGGTTTCTGCCGCTGTTCGTGACCCAGTTGCTCAACGCCTTCAACGACAACCTCTTCAAGAACGCGATGGTGCTGTACGTGGTTTACAGCGTCTATCAGTCGGAAAAGGCAGAAGGCCAGTTCAGCGCGATTGCATCGGGCGTGTTCATCCTGCCCTTTTTCCTGCTGTCCGCCATATCCGGCCAGCTTGCCGATATGCGTGACAAGGCGCGGATCATCCGCGTGGTCAAGGCGGCGGAAATCGGCATCATGGCGGTTGGCGCGGCCGGGTTGCTGCTGGCCTGGAAAGGGCTGATGGTCACCACCTTCGCGATCCCGCTGATGCTGCTGGCCCTGTTCGGCATGGGGATCCATTCAACTTTCTTCGGCCCGATCAAATATGCAATCCTGCCGCAACATCTGCACCCCAACGAAGTGCTGGCCGGAACCGGCCTGGTGGAAGCGGGCACCTATATCGCGATCCTGGCGGGCACGATCGTCGCCGGATGGATTCCAGTCGAGTGGGCGGCGCTGGGCGTGATCGCTACTGCAGTCATCGGCTATTTCGTCAGCAGGCAGGTTCCACCCGCCCCCCCCTATCACGATCCCGAACCGCTCGATTTTCATTTCGTGCGGGCCTCGATCGATCTGGTTCGCAACACCAGCCACGATCGCCGCGTGTTTCTGGCGATCATGGCGATCAGCTTTTTCTGGACCATCGGCACAGTGCTGTTCGTGCAATTCCCGCCGCTCGCCAAAAATGTGCTGACCGCCAGCAAGGAAGTGGCGAGCCTGTTTCTGGTGATTTTCTCGATCGGGGTGGCGATCGGATCAATGTCGGTCAACTGGCTGCTGAAGGGCAAGGTTTCGGCGCGCTTTTCACCGCCGTCGGTTCTGGTCATGGGGCTGTTTGTGGTAGGCTTTTTCTTCGTCTGCCGGGAATGGGTGCCGCATCCGCAAGACGGATTGATGAATGTTGGCCACTTCATTGCCCAGCCCCACGCGGCGGCGCTGCTGCTGTGCCTGCTGGGCATCGCGGTGGCGGGCGGAATGTTCGTGGTGCCGCTCTATGCCTTCCTGACCACCTTTGTTGACAAGGCGCAGACATCGCGCACCATCGCCGCCAACAATATCGTCAATTCAGGGGCGATGGTGGTGGGATCACTGCTGGCCAGCGGTCTTTCTGCAGCCGGGATCGCGGTGGTGAGCCAGTTGTTGCTAAGCGCGGCGATGTGCCTGATTTCAGCCTGGCTGGCGCATCTGCTGGTCAAGGCAGAACGCGCTGCGGAGCATGATCAGGCCAGGTAAAGGCTGACCGCTATGAAGCAGGCGCAATAAGCCGACAGGAAATCGCGCAGATCGTTCCAGCCCAAACCGCGCCGGCGGACCGGCTTTGGCTGCCCCCCCTGGCGAACGTGCGGGGGAAGCGTGGCCAGGAACGGATGCCGGGCAGCTTCATTCGTAAGGACTAGCGATCGTCTCATGCCGGCAGCGTTAAGACTTTATTCACCATGCAACCAGCCGGAAAATCGTGGTTAACGCGCGGCTTCCCGTTCTGGCACAGTAACCAAACCGGGGAACGCGGCACGCATCGCGATTGATGCCGCGCGGCTGTGCCGCTAAGTGCCTGCAATGACCGAAACCAAGACCATCACCGGCGGCCGCCTGCTTGTCGATTGCCTGATCGCCCAGGGTTGTGACCGCGTTTTTACCGTGCCGGGCGAAAGTTTTCTTGCCGTGCTGGATGCGCTGCACGATTCGCCGCAGGTGCAGACCGTGGTGTGCCGTCAGGAAGGCGGCGCGGCCTTCATGGCCTGTGCCGATGGGACCATGACCGGCAAGCCCGGCATCTGCTTCGTCACCCGCGGTCCGGGCGCGACCAATGCCTCGATCGGGGTTCATGTCGCCATGCAGGATTCGCAGCCGATGCTGCTGTTCATTGGCGACGTTGACCGCGGGATGAAGGACCGTGAGGGTTTTCAGGAAGTTGATTTCGGGCAGATGTTTGGCCCGCTGGCCAAGCTGGTGCTGCGCATCGATGATCCAGCGCGGATCCCCGAATATATCGCCCGCGCCTGGTCAACCGCAGTCTCGGGTCGCCCCGGCCCAGTGGTGATCGCCTTGCCGGAAGATATGTTGCTGGAACGGGTAAGCGGCGTTGCCCCCCGCCCGGCCGTGCACCGCCCCGCCCAGGCTGTCTGCCCCGATGCGATGGGTGCGATGATGCGGATGATCGGCGATGCCGCATCGCCGGTCTCGATCATCGGCGGGGCCGGCTGGCACGGCAAGGCGCGTGAGCATTTTACCGCCTTTGCCGAGCGGATTGGCCTGCCGGTTGCCGGCGCATTCCGCCGCCAGGATGCGATTTCAAACGCCAGCAAGGCCTGGGCGGGCAATCTGGGCTATGGCCCCAACCCCCGGCTGGTCGAGCGGATCAAGAATGCCGATCTGGTTCTGGCAGTCGGCGCGCGGCTGGGTGAGGCGACAACCGATGGCTACACGCTGGTCACCCCCGATCACCCCGGCCAGACCCTGATCCACGTTCACCCTGATCCGGAAGAACTGGGCCGGGTCTATCGCCCCGATCTGGCGATCTGCGCCGATATGGCGGAATTTGCCGAAATGGCCGCGCTGTGGGACGATGACATCGTGCCGTTTGACGCCGGAGAAGCCGCGCATCTTGAATGGCTCGACTGGACCACCGCCAAACCGGCGCCCTACCCGCTCGACATGGCGGCCTGCGTCACCGCGATGCGCGGCGTGATCCGCGATGACGCGATCATCTGCAACGGGGCGGGAAACTTCTCCGGCTGGTGGCACCGTTATTGGCATTACAACGGCTTTCCCACTCAGCTTGCGCCAACCGCAGGGGCCATGGGCTATGGCGTTCCTGCCGCAGTCGCCGCCGCGCTGCGGCATACTGAACGCACGGTCGTTGCACTGGCCGGCGACGGCGATTTCCTGATGAATGGTCAGGAACTGGCAACGGCAGTCCAATATGGCTGCGATATGCTGGTCGTGCTGGTGGACAATGGATATTACGGAACGATCCGGATGCATCAGGAACGCGAGTTTCCCGGCCGCATATCGGGCACCGCCCTGCACAACCCGGATTTCGTTGCGCTTGCACAGGCTTATGGCGGCTGGGCGGAACGGGTTGAGACAACCGAACAGTTCACCGCCGCGCTGGCCCGCGCGCAGGACCGCAAGGGGCTGCGCCTGCTGCATCTGGTGATCGATATCGAACAGCTCAGCGCCGGCGGCGCAACGGTGTCCGGACTGCGTGCAAAGGCAAAAGCCTGAAGTGGCGCCCCGCCTAGGCCGGGGGGCGTGACGCCAGCATAAGGATGTGATCCCACTCCGCCGGCTTTACCGCCGATACCGACAGGCGGAATTTGGTCAGCAGATCCATATCCGCCAGCGCCGGATCAGCCTTGATTTCCTTCAGCGTCACGGCGCGGTCCAGCTTGCGCACCGGCTTCAGCCTGACCGCAGACCAGCGCCCTGTGTCATCGGTGGGGTCAGGAATGTTTGATGCGGTAATCTCTGCAATACCAACAATTTCCACCCCGATGTTGGAATGATAGAAGAACACCTGATCCCCCGGCTTCATCGCGCGCAGGTTGTTGCGCGCGGTGTAGTTGCGCACCCCGTCCCAGGTGCCCTCTCCCTCTGCGACCAGGTCATTCCAGCCATAAACGTCGGGTTCGGATTTCATCAGCCAGTAAGAAGTCATTTTCGCCATGCCTGCTTTCGCAAAACCGTCTATGCGCGGGCCTCTTAGACTTAATTTCCGGGAATCGTCCACCTATGCCCTCAACCGCGCTGCCCGTGCTTTCGCTTGCAGATGACAAGGCCAGCTTTTCCAGGGCGATCGGCGACAGTTTCAGGACTTTCGGCTTCGCCATGGTCAGGGATGTTCCGATTGATCGTGACCTGATTGATCGCGCCTGGAAACTGTCGGAAGAATTCTTTGCCCTGCCTGAGGCGGAAAAGCGCCACTATCACGATCCGGCGATTGCCGGTGCGCGCGGCTATACCCCGTTCGGGGTGGAAATTGCCAAGGATGCCAAGCTTCATGACCTGAAGGAGTTCTGGCACATCGGCCGCGACCTGCCGGCGGGCAGTCCGCTGGCCGATGCGTCAATGCCGCCCAATGTCTGGCCGGCGCGTCCGGAAGGCTTTCAGGAGGTGTTCTCTGAACTTTACCGTCAGTTCGATGCCACGGGCGCAACCATCCTGTCCAGCATCGCGCTGTACCTGGGGCTTGACGAACACTGGTTCGACAAGGGGATAGACGATGGCAATTCGGTGATGCGCCTGCTGCACTATCCCCCGCTGAAAGGCATTGAGGGAGAGGCGATCAGAGCCGGCGCGCATGGCGACATCAATCTGATCACGCTGCTGCTGGGCGCGGAGGAGGCCGGGCTGGAACTGCTTGGCAAGGACGGCACCTGGATCAACGCCTCGCCCCCGGAAGGGGCCATGGTGATCAATGTTGGCGATATGCTGGAACGGCTGACCAACCACGTCTTGCCATCGACCATTCACCGGGTGCGCAACCCCAATCCGGAACGGGCTGCATTCAGCCGCTATTCCATGCCGTTCTTCCTGCACCTGCGCAGCGACTTTCCAATCGCAACGCTGCCGCAATGCATCACTCCTGACAATCCTGACCGATATTCCGTCCCAATTACCGCCGATGAATTTCTGCAAACCAGGCTGCGTGAAATCGGTCTGAAAAAATGACCGGCTGAACCCGGCAAGCAAGAAGAGCTTCTTGGCGTTTAACGCAATATTCAGTATCCCGTGCCACACCTGCTCCGTACTGGCACGGGGCCTCAAGCATGGCAAAGCAAGCGCCCGACGTGGGACTGATCACTCGAACGCCCGAATCCACACTCACATCAACCGGCCGCGACCTGTTGACCCTGGGCACGGTATTCGCCGCGCTGATCCTGTTTGTGGGCACCGGCGGTTCGGTCATTTCGCACGCGCTGTCATCGCTGCGCGGACGCGGCGGCGCACCCGACAATTTGCTGGCGACGGCATTTCTGTTGAATATTGCGCTGATCGTGTTCGGATGGCGCCGTTACCGCGACATGGTGGACGAAGTGCAGGTTCGGCGCACCGCCGAAGAACAGGCGCGGCAGCTTGCCGAAACCGATCCATTGACCGGGTGCCTTAATCGACGGTCGATCGGCCCGGCGACGAATCACCTCATTGCCGAGGCTGCTACGCGCGGAGAAATCGCCGCCTTCATCATGCTTGATCTCGATAATTTCAAGCAAATCAACGATCTTCACGGCCATTCCGCCGGTGACGAGCTGCTGCTTCACGTTGCACGGCAAATCGGTGACACCCTTCCATCGGGTGCCTTGATTGCGCGCATCGGTGGGGATGAATTCGCCTGCGTAGTTCCCTTCGCGCCCGGGCAACCCGAAGCCATTGACCGTTTGGCTGAGCGCCTGATCGGCTCCGTCGCCCAGCCGGTTGCCTATCAGCGCGTCTCGCTTGAATCGACGGCGTCGGTGGGGATTGCCCGGTGCGATGGCGATTGCGGCCGGCACGATGCCCAGGCCCTGCTGCACATGGCGGATATCGCGATGTATCAGGCCAAGAAGCACGGCCGCAATCGATACTTCTGGTATGAAACCAATATGGAAAACGAGCTGCGTTTTCGCAGCGAACTGGAAACGGGGATCCGGCGTGGGCTGAACGCCGGAGAATTCGTTCCCTACTACGAAAAACAGATCGATCTGGCGACCGGCGAACTGGTAGGCTTTGAAATGTTGGCGCGGTGGAATTCACCGACGCTGGGGCTGATCAGCCCTGATATCTTCATTCCGGTTGCCGAAGACATCGGCGTGATCGCGCCCTTGTCGGAAAGCTTGATTCGCCAGGCCCTGATCGATGCCCGCGGTTGGAATCCGCGTCTGTCACTGTCGGTGAACATTTCCGCGCTGCAACTGCGTGACCCGTGGTTTGCGCAAAAGATCCTGAAGATGCTGGTAGAGGCCAACTTTCCGCCCAGCCGTTTCGAAATCGAAATTACCGAATCCTGCCTGCACGAAAACATCGGCATGGTCCGGTCCCTGATCATGAGTCTGAAGAACCAGGGCATCCGCGTCAGCCTTGATGATTTCGGAACCGGATACAGCTCTTTGTCGCAGCTACGCAGCCTGCCGTTCGACCAGATCAAGGTCGATCGCAGTTTTGTCACCACGCTGGCCGACAACAAGGAGAACGCCACCATCGTGCAATCGATCGCCGCGCTGGGTGAAGGACTGGGCCTGCCGGTGACGATCGAGGGCGTTGAGAGCGAGGCGGTTCTACACGAGTTGAGCCGGCTTGGCACGTTCAAGGTCCAGGGCTATCTCTATGGCTACCCGGAGCCGGCGGATCGCACGACAGAGCATCTTGCCGAACTTGATCTGCTGGCCGATCCGATAGATGCCAGCGACGGGTCAATGCTCCCGCCTGCCCCTCTGCTTCCCCGCATCGCCAACGGTTGACCTGCCGCCAACGGCTGTGGCACCCGCACCACTGGACGCGGCAATGCACAGGCCCTAGAGCGCAGCCATGCGCGTCCCTTTCGTCAAGATGCACGGCCTTGGCAACGATTTCGTCGTGATCGATGCCCGCGCGGATCGCGTTCCGCCCATGACCAATGCGCTGGCCGCCGCGCTGGCGGATCGCAAAACCGGGATCGGCTGTGATCAGCTGATAGTGATCGAGCCTTCGGGCACGGCCACTGTCAGGATGCGGATATTCAACCAGGATGGCGGAGAGGTGGAAGCCTGCGGCAATGCCACCCGCGCGGTTGGCCTGTTGCTGGGCCAGACCGCGACAATCGAAACACTGGGCGGATTGCTGACGGTATCGCCAGAGCGCGGCGGGGTCAGCGTCGATATGGGCCAGCCCCGTTTCCAATGGGATCAGATCCCGCTGGCCTATGCCATGGACACGCATGATTTGCCGGTCGCCTGGGACTCGCTGGAAAATCCCACCGCGGTCAATGTCGGCAACCCGCACGTCATCTTCTTCGTGGCGGACAGCGATGCAGTGGCGCTTGACCAGCTTGGGCCGGAAATCGAGCACGATGCGCTGTTTCCCGCGCGGATCAACGTCAATGTCGCCACCATCGAAAGCCGGGACCGTATTCGCCTGCGGGTGTGGGAGCGCGGCGTGGGTGAGACGCGGGCCTGCGGGACCGGTGCCTGCGCCACCGCCATCGGCGCGATGCGTCGCGGCCTGACAGACAGGCGCGTGACGGTGGTTCTGCCGGGCGGCGCGCTGACGATTGAATGGACCGCCGATGACCGGATCATCATGTCCGGCCCCGCCACCGAAAGTTTTCGCGGCAGCTTTGACAGCGCCGATTTCGGAGCCTGACTTGGGCGTAGAGGTCGTCTCGCTGGGGTGCCGGCTCAACCTGTCCGAAAGCGAAGACCTGCGCGCCATGCTGGCCGGCGAGGAGCAGCTTGTTGTCGTCAACAGCTGCGCAGTCACCGCCGAAGCTGTCCGCCAGACCCGCCAGGCGATCCGCCGCCTGCGCCGCGCGCGTCCCGACGCCCGGTTGATCGTAACCGGCTGCGCTGCCGAAGTTGAGCGCGCCGCGCTGGCCGCCATGCCCGAAGTGGACGGGTTGATCGCCAACGTCGCCAAGCTGGACCCGCGCGTCTGGAACGTTCCGCCAGCCCGCGCGATTAGAACCGCCCAGCATTCCCGCGCCTTTATCGCGGTGCAGAACGGCTGCGATCATGCCTGCACCTTTTGCGTCATTCCGCAGGGCCGCGGTGCCAGCCGGTCGTTGCCCACCGGGCAGGTGCTGCGCGAGGTGGAACGCCATCTTGATCTTGGCGCGCGCGAAGTGGTGCTGACCGGGGTTGACGTGACCAGTTGGGGGCATGACTTGCCCGGGGCTCCGCCGCTCGGCGTTGTGGTACAAGCGGTTCTTGACGCTTTCCCGACGCTTTCGCGGCTCAGGCTGTCATCGCTTGACGGGGTGGAGATCGATCCGCTGCTGTTCGATCTGCTGGCCGGTGAGCCGCGGGTAATGCCGCACCTGCATCTTTCGCTGCAGCACGGCGATGACCTGATCCTTAAACGGATGAAGCGCCGCCACCTGCGCCGCGATGCGATCGCGCTGGTTGAGCGGCTGCGGCATCGCCGACCCAATTTGGCATTGGGCGCGGACCTGATCGCCGGTTTCCCGACGGAAGACGAAACCGCCCATGCCGCTAATCTGGCGATCCTGGCGGAACTGGGCGTGGTTCATGGCCATGTCTTTCCCTATTCCCCGCGTCCGGGAACGCCCGCCGCGCGGATGCCGCAGCTTGCCGCACAGGTCATAAAGGCCCGTGCGGCCGAACTGCGCGGCGAAACCGCCCGTATTCGCGCCGGTTGGCTGCAATCGCTGATCGGCCAGCCGCAACTGGTGCTTGCCGAACGCGACGGGACCGGCCATGCGCAGAACTTCGCCCGGGTGCAGCTGCCGCCCGCCACACCCGCCGGAACGATCGTGACCGTTACACCCACCCGCATAGAAGAAGGCCTGCTCGCATGAGTCAGGAAACCTGGTCTGACCGCGTATTTGGCGGCTTTCGCAAGACGTCCGAACGCCTGAGCGAAAACCTTGCGGGGATCGTCAGCAAAACCAGGCTGGACGATGCCCAGCTTGACGATATCGAAGATGCGCTGATCCTGTCTGACCTTGGCCCGCGCGCGGCGGCGCGGATTCGCGCCCGGCTTGCCGCCGAACGGTTTGAACGCGGCGCGGATGAACAGGCGATAAGGGAAGCGGTCGCCGGCGAAATCGCCGCAATCCTGCGCCCCGTGGCAAAGCCGATTGACGTGGTTGCCTTTCCCCGCCCGCAGGTGGTGCTGGTGATCGGGGTCAACGGATCGGGCAAGACCACGACCATCGCCAAACTGGCACACCTGTTTCAGGAACAGGATTATTCGGTGATGCTGGCCGCCGGCGACACGTTCCGCGCCGCCGCGATCGACCAGCTTGGCATCTGGGCCGAGCGGATCGGTGTGCCTATCGTGTTCGGGGATGAAGGCGGCGATCCTGCCAGCGTGGTGTTCGATGCGGTTCAGGCCGCAACCGAGGAAGGCACCGATGCGCTGATCGTCGACACCGCCGGACGCCTTCAGAATAAACGCGAACTGATGGACGAGCTGGCCAAGATCCGCCGGGTGCTGGGCCGGCTCAACCCCGAAGCGCCGCATGACGTGGTGCTGGTTCTGGATGCCACCAACGGCCAGAACGCCTTGCAACAGATCGAGATATTCAAGGAAGTTGCCGGGGTGACCGGCCTGATCATGACCAAGCTGGACGGCACGGCGCGCGGCGGTGTGTTGGTTGCCGCTGCCGAGCAATACGGCCTGCCGATCCACGCCATCGGCGTGGGTGAAAAGATTGATGACCTGCGCCCGTTCGATCCCGATCTGGTGGCGCAGGTGATTGCGGGGGTGGCGTGATGACCGGCACTGCCCCCCCTGCCCGCCCCCGCTCTGGCGCGCTGAACCTGGCGGTGGACTATGGCCCGATTGCGGTGTTCTTTGTGCTGTACCGCTTTTATGCACCAAGCGATCACGCCAGCCTGGGAGAGGTAACCGCGGTGATCCGCGCCACCGCGGGTTTCATGGCCGCCGCCGTGATCGCGCTGGCGGTTTCCAAGTGGAAGCTGGGCAAGATTTCCCCGATGCTGTGGCTGTCAACCGCGCTGATCGTGGTGTTTGGCGGGCTGACCATTCTGTTTCAGGACAAGACCTGGATCCAGATCAAGCCGACCGTGATCTACCTGTTGTTCGGCATCACCCTGCTGATCGGGGTAGCGCGCGGCGTGCCTCTGCTGCGGACCCTGCTTCAGGCCGCTTTCGAAGGACTGGACGATCGCGGCTGGATGATCCTGTCACGCAATTGGGGCTGGTTCTTCCTGTTTCTTGCCGCGCTGAACGAAGCGCTGCGGCACTGGCTGCAATTTGGTGACTGGATCGCGGCCAAGCTGTGGCTGTTCCTGCCGCTGACCTTCCTGTTCACCTTTGCCCATATCCCCATGCTGCTACGCCACGGATTGGCCCAGCAGGCCGAGGAAGAGGTGATCACCACCCCCCCGCACGACTAGGGCAGCGTGCGGGAGGGCGCATGATCTATCCTGCGAATCAGCCCTGATCGGCCCGCGACACGCCCTTGCCATCAAGGTTCATGGCGACGAATTCCCAGTTAATCGCCTTGCCCAGCAGCGCATCGACATAGTTTGGACGCGCGTTGCGATAATCGATGTAATAGGCGTGTTCCCACACATCGAGCGTCAGCAACGGCTTCATCCCGTCGTGAACCATCGGAGTATCGGCATCGTGAAGCGAGGTGATCTTGAGCGTATCGCCATCCAGCACCAGCCAGCCCCAGCCGCTGGCAAAGTGGCCGACGCTTTCCGCCTTGAGCTTGGCCAGCAGTTCGTCCTGCGAACCGAAATCGCGCACGATCATGTCTTTCAGCTTGCCGGTCGGCTGCTGCCCTTCGGGCGACAGGCATTGCCAGTAGAAGCTGTGGTTCCAGACCTGAGCCGAGGCATTGAACAGCTTGGCGTTGCCGCCGGCCTTGGCCTTGGCAATCACTTCGCTCAGGCTGGCGCCTTCCAGCCCCGCCGGCCCAACCTGATCGTTGGTCTGCGTGACATAGGCCTGATGATGTTTGCCATGGTGATAGTCAAAGATTTCAGCCGAAAGGATGGAGCCGAAGGAATCCTTGGCATAGGGGAGATCGGGAAGAACAAAAGCCACGGCGGCAAATCCTTTCGCTGGGGGGTTAAAGTCGACCCATGCCACAGTGCCGCAGCGATTTCGAGGACTTCCGCACCTCACCTCCGCACCACAAGGTCGAAACGTGCTTGCTCTTGCGGTCGACAATGATACCGATCCGGAAATGACCGTCCGGATCGAACCGTTTCACGCCATCGCCATCTCGGGGATTGCACACCGTCTTAAGGCCGAAGGACGGTCGGTGATCCACATGGAGTTCGGCCAGCCCAGCACCGGAGCGCCCGCCGCGGCAATCGCCGAAGCGCACCGGATACTCGACGCCGACCCGATGGGCTATTGGGAAAGCCCCGCCCTGAAGGCACGGATCGTCCGGCACTATGCGCAGCGACACGGGGTAGAGATCAGCCCGGCGCAAATCATTCTTACCTGCGGTGCTTCTCCGGCGCTGGTGCTGGCCCTGAACATGAGCTTCGATCCGGGCGGGCGTGTCGCCATCGCCCGCCCCGGATATGTCGCCTATCGCAACAGCCTGCGCGCGCTCCACATGGAACCTGTCGAACTGCCCTGCGGCGCGGACGTGCGTTACCAGCTTTCCGCGCAGGCGCTGGGCGCGCTCGATCCCGCCCCACAAGGTGTGATCCTTGCCAGTCCGGCCAATCCCACCGGCACCATCATCCCCCGCCACGAACTGGCCGCCATTGCACGGGTTTGCAGGGATCGCGGGATCACGATGATTTCCGACGAAATCTACCATGGCATAGCCTATGGCCAGCCAACTCCGTCGCTGCTTGAAGTCATGCCCGAAGCGCTGGTGGTCAACAGTTTTTCCAAATACTTTTCGATGGCCGGCTGGCGGCTGGGCTGGCTGGTGGTGCCAAGCGAAGCGATCGACGCCGCCCGGGCGCGGATGGGCAACCTGTTCCTTACCCCGCCCAGTCTGGCGCAGCACGCCGGCGCCATCGCGATGGACTGCACCGCAGAACTGGAAGGCCATATCCAGACCTATGCCCGCAACCGCGATCTGCTGCTGGCGGCGCTTCCCGGCATGGGGCTGGGCAAGATCGCGCCGCCTGACGGGGCCTTCTATATCTATGCCGACGTGTCCGACTTCACGGACAATTCCATGGACCTGTGCCAGCAATTGCTTGAAGCAACCGGCGTTGCCACCGCGCCCGGGATCGATTTCGATCCGGTTGACGGGCACCGGTTCATGCGGATCAGCTTTGCCGTTTCCACCGCGGAGGTGGAGGACGCGATCCGCCGGATCAGTCCGTGGTTCGCCAGCCGCAATCGCCGGCCGCGATCCGCCTGACGCGGCTTTCGCTAGATCTCTACCTGGCTGCCCAGTTCAACCACGCGGTTCGACGGCAGGCGGAAGAATTCCATGGCGCTGGCGGCGTTGCGCAGCATCCAGGCGAACAGCTTTTCACGCCAGATCGCCATGCCCGGCTTGGACGATGCGATCAGGGTCTGGCGACTGAGGAAGAAGCTGGTCTTCATCAGGTTGAACGGCCCGCCGCACATTGCCGTGCTGGTCAGCGCGGCGGGAATGTCGGTTTCCTCAAGGAACCCGAACCGCATGATCAGCCGGTAAAAGCCCTGCCCCAGATCCTTCATGGTGCAGCGCTCTGCCGGATCGACATAGGGCACGTCCTGAATCGCCACGGTCAGGATCACCACCCGTTCGTGCAGCACCTTGTTATGCTTGATATTGTGCAGCAGGGCAGAGGGAACCCCCTTGTTGCTGCTGGCCATGAAGATCGCCGTGCCGGGCACGCGGGTTGCGCTGGAATGAGCGCTCTTGGCGAATACCTCTATCGGGATGGTGCCTTCGGCCATCGACTGACGCATCAGCGCGCGTCCGCGCGACCAGGTGGTAAGCAGCGTGAAAATCACCAGCCCCATTGCCAGCGGCACCCAGCCGCCATCGGGAACCTTGGTAAAGTTTGCCGCCAGGTATGCCGCATCAAGCGTGAAGAACAGCGCCAGCAGGGGAATCGAGAACCACGGCTTCCACTTCCACATGGTGAACAGCACCACCGCCAGCAATACGTTGTCAATCGCCATCGCACCGGTCACCGCGATGCCATAGGCCGCGGTCAGGTTTGACGATTTCTGGAACACCAGCACCAGCAGGATCACCGCGATCATCAGCGCGGTGTTGATCACCGGGATATAGATCTGCCCGGCATTGACGCTGGTATATTTGATCGACATCCGCGGGATGAAACCAAGCTGGATCGCCTGCTGGGTGACGGAGAAGGCCCCGGTAATCACCGCCTGAGATGCGATTACCGCCGCGGCGCTGGCGACGATCAGCAGTGGCCACTGGAACCATTCCGGTGCCAGCAGATAAAACGGGCTTTCCAGCGCCGCCGGATCGCGGGACAGCAGCGCGGCCTGACCCAGATAGTTGCAGACCAGCGCGGGCAGCACAATGAGAAGCCAGGAAACGCGGATCGGGTTGCGGCCAAAATGGCCCATATCGGCATAAAGCGCCTCTGCCCCGGTCACCGCCAGAACGGCGGACCCCAAGGCCAGAAAGCCGCGAAACGGATCGGCCACGAACATATGTACGGCATGATGCGGGCTGAGCGCCCAGACCACTTCGGGCGACTGGAAAACAGAAATCAGGCCAAGCGTGGCGATAACCGCGAAATAGATCAGCATCACCGGCCCGAACATCCGCGCAACCTTGGCAGTGCCCCGGCTCTGGATCATGAACAGGAACACCAGGATGCCGACCACCATCGGCACGACCAGGTGAGACATCGCCGGATTGTAAACGGCAACGCCCTCTATCGCGCCCAGCACCGAAACCGCCGGGGTAATCATCGAATCGCCATAGAACAGCGCGGTGGCGAACACGCCCAGCAGCACGATTCCAGCAGACCAGCTTTTGCCGGTGATGTTCTGGTTGATCAGCGCCAGCAGGGCCAGGCTGCCGCCTTCGCCCTTGTTGTCCGCCCGCATGATGATCGACACATATTTCAGCGTAACGATGATCATCATTGACCAGAACATCAGGCTGATGATGCCGAACAGGTGAAGCTGGTCCAGCGGCAGGCGGTGATGCCCGGCGAATGTATCGCGCATCGCGTAAAGCGGGCTGGTGCCGATATCGCCGAACACGACGCCAATGGCGCCAACTGCCAGCGCAACAATTCCGCCAGAATGATGGCCATGGCCACCGCCGGACTCATCGGTCATCGCTGGCGGCTGATCTGGTGATTGCGCAATGGCATCAGCAGGAAGATTCTGGCTCATGCCGTGGTTAGCCCCTGAAACGCTTGGGATCGCATGGCTGACAGGCCCGGCGAAATCTAGTGCCGCCTAGCAGTTTGCCACGGGCTGGGCAACACGGCGGCCCCATGTTCACGGCGCGGGTGGTTGCTGCCGCTGGCTGGCGATGAATGCGTCCAGCCGGGCCAGCCGCGCGGCAAGGTCTGCCCGCCATGGCGCATCTGCGGGTGCCCTTGCCAGCAAATCCGCCCACATCGCCCGCCCTTCAGCCAGCTTGCCATTTGTCGCCAGTGCAAGCCCCATGAAGAAGGCCGGCCCCGGGTGCCGCGGATCGGCGGCAGCAGCGCGGCCATAGGCATATTGTGCAGCCGGGGTCAGCACGCCATCGGCATGGGCGACCAGATCATTGGCCAATGCCAGCCAGGCATCCGCATTGTTCGGATCCTTTTGCACTGCGGCCAGAACCACCCCGGCGGCATCGCCAAACTGGCCGTTGCGGGCCAGGCCGTCGGCAATCACAGTCCAGCTGTTGGCCGGCTGTCCGGGCCGGGTATCAAGCTGCTTGCGCGCCTCTACCAGCGTAGCGCCGGAAATCTGCGATGTCGGCTCTGGCGCTTTCGGGGCGGCGGGCTGATTGGGGTGCGCCTGCCAGGCAAAGCCTGCCGCCCCCAACATCAGCGCCGCACCGATCGCTTCCCACCCCTTGCGCGGCGCTTTCAGCACCAGCGCGATGACCGCGAACGCCGCCGCGATCATCATGGTGACCATAACCCAGGTCATGCCCCGCCCCTTCCGGCATAGCGCCGCCGCAATATCACCCCGGCCACGATCAGCAGCAATACCGGCGCGGCAAACAGTGGCCAGGTAACGGTATCGATCTTCGGCGCGAAACTTACGTAGTCTCCATAGCGATCGATCAGCCAGGCCCGGATCGCCTCCGGGTCTTCCCCCCGGGCAATGCGCAGCCGCACCTGATTGCGCATATCACCGGCGATCGGGGCATCGGAATCGGCAATCGACTGTCCCTGGCATTGCAGGCACCGCAGCGATTGCATCAATGCCCGCGCTTTGGCCTCCTGCGCGGGATCATCCAGTTGGCGATAGGCATAGGGGGCCGGCGGCAGCTTGTCCTGCGCGGATAGCGGCGGGGAAAAGCCAAGCGCCAGCATCAAGGCCATGCCGATCAGCATCGATACCAGCCGCCCGGTCACTGTTCCGCTTCCTTCAGCCTGGCCAGGATCATCGGCACCTGCTCCGCCGTGATGTCACCGATATGCTGATAACGGATGATGCCACGCGCATCGATCACGAAGCTTTCCGGCACACCCGATGAACCAACCGCAAACTGAATCGCGCTGACTTCATCGGACCCGATCCGGGCATAGGGATTGCCGTTGCGGGCCAGAAACCCTTTGAGGTCGTCCGTTTTATCGCGGATCGCCACGCCATCGATTTCCACGCCCTGCCGGCGCAGCGCCTCAAGCTGGGGTGCCTCTGCCGCGCAGGGTACGCACCAGCTTGCAAAGATGTTGAGCAGCCGCGGCTTGCCGCCGATCATGTCCGTATGCGACAGGGCCGGCCGGTCAGGCACCGCCTGCTTCAAGGTGAATTCGGGCAGCGGTTTGCCAACCATCGCGCTTTTCACCTCACGGCTTGCGGGGCGATAGAGCCCCACCATCACCAGCCCGACAAAACCCGCAAACAGCAACAGCGGCAGCCACAAAGCCCAGCCCGGTGCCTTTGTCGCAGGAGTCTGGTTTTCGCCTGGCGCGCCGCTCATCGGCCCTGCCTCATCCGGCGATAGGCGATCATGTCCCGCGCAACCAGCCGGCGAACATCACTCGCCACGCGGCCCCACAATGCCAGCAATCCGCCCAGACCAATCAGCGCCCCGCCCAGCCAGATATAGATCACAAACGGCTTCCACCACAGGCGAAGCTGCCAGCGCCCATCCTCGGCCCGGTCACCCAGCACGGTATAAAGCTGGCCGTTCCAGCGGGTCAGCAGCGCGGATTCGTTGGTTTGCTGCGGGGGTGCCCAGAAACTGCGCGATTGCGGGTGCATGATCGCCGGACGCCCACCGCGATAGGATGCGGCCATTTCCCCCTCCAGCGCGGTCCAGTTCGGCCCCGCGACAGGCGCGATAGCCCGCAGCGTAACCTTCCACGGGCCAGCCTCGGTCGTCTCCCCCACCTTTACGGCAACAAGGCGCTCAACTGTGAACGCGCTGTCGGCGGCCATGCCGAACAGCGCCACGGCCACCCCGAAGTGCGCCGCGACCATGCCCCAGGTCGGCAGGTTGACGGTGCGCAGCCGCCGCCCGCTCAGCGGCAGCAGCGTCGCCACCAGCAGCCCCGCCGCTACGCCCATGCCCAGCGTGGGCAGCACGCCGGCCCCGTGCCAGGCCATGAACGTCAATCCGGCAAGCGCGAAGACCGCGGGCAGCACCAGTTTGCGCGACACCCGGCCAAACGAATCCCGTCGCCAGCGCAGCAGGGATCCGATCGCCAGCACCACCAGCATCGGTAGGACGAAAACTGCGGTCATCGGGTTGAAGTACGGCGGCCCGACCGAAACCTTGCTGCCCAGCGCCTCTGCCAGCAGCGGATAAAGCGTGCCGATCAGCACGATGCCCAGCGCGGCGGACAGCATCACGTTGTTGAACACCAGCGCGCCTTCGCGGCTGGTCACGGCAAAGCGCTCTCCTTCGGTCACGGTCCCGGCGCGCAGCGCGAACAGCAGCAGCGCGCCGCCGATATAGATCGCCAGCAGGGCCAGGATAAAGGAACCGCGCGTCGGATCGACCGCGAAGGCGTGAACGCTGGTAAGGATGCCTGAACGGACCAGGAAGGTGCCAACCATCGACATCGAAAAGGCCACC
>JAFEEX010000080.1 GCA_018240895.1 Pseudomonadota bacterium
GGGCGCCCGTAGCTCAGCAGGATAGAGCACCAGATTCCTAATCTGGGGGCCATGGGTTCGAATCCCGTCGGGCGCACCACCATGCCGCATAGCTGGCACCGTGGAAGATATCGCAGCCCGGCGCTGCCTCAGAACCTTACCGAAACATGGCGAAATGGTAATTGGCCAAACGCCCGTGGCGCGGTGTAGCAAGGGCTTCGGATATAGACGGAGCACCGACCATGAAAACTCTTGCCATGATACTTGCCGCTGCATCGCTTGGCCTTTCGGGAACGGCCATGGCCCAAACCGCTGCGCCGGCGTCTGCGCCGGCAAAGTCAGCACCGGCAGCGAAGAAAAGCTACGCGCCCCGCGGGCCGGCAAAACCGCGCACGGCAGCCTCCATAGAATGTTCAAAGCAGGCCGATACCAAGGGACTACACGGCAAGGCCCGGGAAGAATTTCGCAACAAATGCAAGAAGGCCGCCGGAAAATGAGCGGGTTGCGCGCGGCGGCGTGACGGCGGCCAAACGCGGAGAAAACACCAGGATGCGGGAGATGGCTCGTGGCCTGCCTCTCTCAGCATCGCCCGCAATTATTATGAGATAGCGCCCGGACCCGGGCGCTTCTTTTTCTCGCGTTGGCGCTTTTAACTTGAATCGTCGATTCAACTGTGATTCTTGACGAATCATGTGGCGCACAAAATTCAGACCGACGCTGACAAAGGAGCAGACGACGCAGATCGTTGCGCTGTGCTGTCTACTGTTTCTGGGGGCCATGGTGCTGGTGGGGCCGAGCGGTTTGCTGGCCTGGAGTGAGAACAGCCGGTTGCTGGGCGAACGGCAGAAGGAAGTGCAGCAACTGCTGCTTCAGCGGAATGAACTGCGAAACCGGGTTGCCCTGCTTAACCCGGATCATGTCGATCCCGACATGGCCGGGGAACTGGTGCGCCGCAATCTCAACGTCGTCCATCCCGATGAAATGGTGATGATGCTCAATTGAGCAGGGCGATAACTTCTGCCAGATTCCAATCATAAAATACGTATGAGAGAGTTTCCCTTACGGAATCTTCGCCCTATAGCCGAGCCTTCAACGTAGAGTCCGGGGATCCTGACATTGGCCAAACAGCCGTCCACAAAGAAGGCCGCCGCAGCGGCGACCGAGGATGAAACTTTCGCGCTGCGCAGCCTGCAAGAGGCGCATATGGCCAATCCGCGCCACGGTGCCTCGGACGAAGATCTGCTCAAATTCTACGAACAGATGGTGTTGATCCGCCGGTTCGAGGAAAAGGCCGGGCAGTTGTACGGGCTGGGCCTGATCGGCGGGTTCTGTCACCTTTACATCGGGCAAGAGGCTGTGGCTGTCGGCCTGCAATCGGCGCTTGATGCAGAGCGGGACAGCGTGATCACCGGCTATCGTGATCATGGACATATGCTGGCCTATGGCATCGATCCCAAGGTCATCATGGCCGAACTGACCGGACGCGGGGCAGGGATCTCGCGCGGGAAGGGCGGGTCGATGCATATGTTCAGCGTTGATCACAAATTCTACGGCGGCCACGGCATTGTCGGCGCGCAGGTGCCGCTTGGCACCGGGCTGGCCTTTGCTCACAAATACACCGAGGATGGCGGTGTCTGCATGGCCTATTTCGGGGACGGTGCCTCGAACCAGGGCCAGGTCTATGAAGCGTTCAACATGGCCGCATTGTGGAACCTGCCGATCATCTTCGTAGTGGAAAACAACGGCTACGCCATGGGTACCGCGGTCAAGCGCGGTTCTGCAGAAACCCATTTCTATCGCCGCGGCACGGCATTCCGCATCCCGGGCATGGACGTGAACGGCATGGACGTGCTGGAAGTGCGGGCTGCGGCCGAAGTGGCGCTGGCCCATGTCCGCGCGGGCAAGGGGCCGGTGCTGATGGAGCTTAAAACCTATCGCTATCGTGGCCATTCCATGTCCGACCCGGCCAAGTACCGCAGCCGCGAGGAAGTGCAGGAAATGCGCGAGAAGCACGATCCGATTGACGCGGCCAAGGCAGAATTGCTGAAGCGCGGCGTCAGCGAGGATCGGATCAAGGATATCGACAAGCAAATCCGCGCGGTGGTCAATGAGGCTGCCGATTTTGCGGAAAGTTCACCGGAGCCTGAAATGAGCGAACTCTACACCGACGTTCTGGTGGAGAGCTACTGATGGCGATTGAACTGAAAATGCCGGCCCTGTCCCCGACCATGGAAGAAGGGACGCTGGCCAAGTGGCTGGTTAAGGAAGGCGACGAGGTTAAGAGCGGCGACATCCTGGCCGAGATCGAAACCGACAAGGCGACGATGGAATTCGAATCAATCGACGAAGGTGTGATCGGCGCAATTCTTGTCCCTGAAGGTACCGAGGGGGTGAAGGTTGGCACGGTAATCGCAACCATCGCCGGGGAAGGTGATGCATCGCCTGCCGCTGCCGCGCCCGCCGTTGCCCCGGCAAGCGCGCCAGCACCGGCAACTGCCGCGCCGGTCAACCGCCCGGCAACGGCCCCACGCGCGTCCGATCCCGCTATTCCGGCGGGAACCAACATGAAAACCTCGACCGTTCGCGAAGCCCTGCGTGACGCCATGGCAGAGGAAATGCGCCGCGACAGCCGCGTGTTCGTGATGGGTGAGGAAGTTGCCGAATACCAGGGCGCTTACAAGGTGACTCAAGGCCTGCTTGAGGAATTCGGGCCCAAGCGGGTGATCGATACGCCAATCACCGAATATGGCTTTGCCGGGATCGGCACCGGGGCGGCGATGGGCGGCCTGCGTCCCGTCATCGAATTCATGACTTTCAACTTCGCCATGCAGGCGATTGATCACATCATCAATTCCGCGGCCAAGACCAATTATATGTCCGGCGGCCAGATGCGCTGTCCGGTGGTGTTCCGTGGACCCAATGGCGCGGCAAGCCGTGTCGGTGCGCAGCACAGCCAGAACTACGGCCCGTGGTATGCCAACGTCCCGGGCCTGATCGTGATCGCGCCCTATGACGCGGCCGATGCCAAAGGCCTGATGAAAGCCGCGATCCGCAGCGAGGATCCCGTGGTGTTCCTGGAAAACGAGCTGGTCTATGGCCGCAGCTTTGAACTGCCGGAGCTTGATGACCATGTCCTGCCGATTGGCAAGGCGCGGATCATGCGTCAGGGCGGCGATGTTACCATAGTCAGCTATTCGATTGGCGTCGGGCTCGCGCTGGAGGCGGCGGAAATCCTCGCCGGTGAAGGCATTGACGCCGAAGTGATCGACCTGCGCACCCTGCGCCCGCTTGATCGCGAAGCCGTGCTGACCTCTCTCGCCAAGACCAATCGCCTGGTTGTGGCGGAGGAAGGCTGGCCAACCTGTTCGATCGCATCGGAAATCATGGCGGTCTGCATGGAAGACGGCTTCGATCACCTTGATGCGCCGGTGCTGCGCGTTTGTGATGAGGATGTGCCGCTGCCCTATGCGGCCAACCTGGAAAAGGCGGCGATCATCGACGCCGGGCGGATTGCTGCGGCGGTGCGGAAGGTCTGCTATCGCTGATTGCTATCAGGCCATCGTGCCATCGGTGCCGATAACGATTTCGCCCGTATAGACATTGCAGCTCTGCACCGGGTCGGGTTTCGCCGTATCGCGCTGATAGAGGCCGCCGGACAGATCGCGGCTGTCACGCACGTTGAACGCCGCGATTGAGCGGATTTGCCGATTGCTGATCAGCACCCCCGTGATCAGCGGCTGATAAGTATAGCGTACCTCAACAAATATCACGCCGTCGTTTGGTTCAGCGGTAACCTCTTTGCCAGCAGGCCCCATGCCTGAAACCAAGGTGCCCTCGTTGCCATAGGACGAAGAAACCGTCTCAGCGCCGCGGCAGCGTTGCCAATGGATAAGTTGATTTGAAATGCCTGGCTGGTTGACCGCTTCCAGGCTGCTGATGATCACCCGCCCATATTTGAACAGGTTGATGGACTGGCCCGCCTGGACTTGCGCCCCGACCAGAACGTCATTGATATCGCTTTCATAGACCTTGCGGTACTGAAGCTGTGAGGTGTCACCCACGCGCGAGGCGTTGTCGGCAATATGCGCGGCGATCTGGTTGATCTTCATGTTGACCAGAACGAAGTTGGCTTCCTCAACCCCGTAAATGCCGGCAAGCATCAGGAATGGCGCGCCAAGCGCGAACTCCGTCATGGCAACGCCGGATCGGCTGCGCAGCAGGCGCCGCAGGATATTCAGACGCTTCATGGGCAGGTCCCCATGGCAGGCACGCTGTTGGCCTTGCTGGCATCATAAGGCTGATTGCGCAAAACTGTGGCGCTTTTGAGCGTAAAGTTGGCGTTCTGGCCGGGCAGCCATGCGGCAATCGGCACCAGTCGGGGATAGGAAACCGTCACGGTATAAAGCACCGCATCACGCGCGCCGCCAAACCCGGCCGCCCCTGGATCACGATCCCACACGCCGTTGTCGTTGGCATCTTCAAAAGGCTCGCCGTTGTCACAGGTGCCGTCACCGTCAACATCGGAATAGTCCTCTGGCCGGCCCACTTGCGAGAAACTTGCGTAGGACTTGCGCGCGAAGGACAGCGTTGCATTACTGGCAACGGTGTGAACCTCACCCGTGACCATTGCGTCGAGCGCCGCGGCGTTGAATGACGCCCCCTGAAAGGTAGAAGCACGGGCGGCGCGCTGGATCGCCCCTTGCAGCATCTGGTTGGTATAGACGTTGTAGCTAAGATCAAAGATGCCCAGCAAAAGCACCATCAGCGCGGGCGCGATCATCGCAAATTCGACGATCGTGACGCCCGATTGATCGCGCCTGATCGCACCCATGCATGATAAGAAGGGGAAGCGTGCGATCACTTTGTAATTCTCAGATCGCCAAGCTGCTGGGCGATGCGCGAAAATGTGGTGCTCAGTTCGGCGGCATTGTTCGCTTCAAAATAGTGACCTGGTCCGGCGCATTCCTTCATGATCGGGTTGAGTGTGGTGCCAAAGCCGATGACCCAGACACTGATGTTGCGCTTCTTGACCTCATTGCAGGCGACGCCGAAGCGCTTTTCAACGACCTGGTTCAACGTCAGCGTGGATGTTTGCGACCAGCGGCGCTGATCCAGCGGTTCCACACCGTAAGAGGCATAGTCTTCTTTGAAAGCTTCGGTTTTGCCGTCGGTCAGGAAAATCAGATGCCGATTGGTCGGCTTGCCCGGTACATCAGCATTCTCGTCGGCAAATATCCCGGTCGGGGAAAGCAGTCGCCCGCCCCAGATCATCCCGATATCGTGGTATGTATCGCCCAACGGACGCAGTGTATCGAGATAAGAGTCGAAACTGGCCTGATCCATTTCCGCAAGTTTTGATGCACCAGCCGGACAGGCTGCCACGCCTGCCCACGATGCGCGGGTGATATAGGGATCGGCATAGGCCGGGTCGGGCGAAAACGTTCCCGTGAACCCGTATCCTCCACTGGTTTGATAGGTAAGCCGCTCAAATTCGATGCCGGGCAGCATCGGGCGCCACTGCGTTCTGGCATCGCCTGCAGTTGGGACCAGATCAATGTCCAGATCGAGCGCGCGTGTCAGGTCAACATTGTTATAATCGTTGATTTCGTAGGTATCGCGTTCTTCGATGCAGCCGGTGTTCCATTCCAGCGTGTTGGCCGGTTTGCCGGTGGAAGGATCGGCCTCTATCTGGACAGGAACACCATCTTGGTGAGCCGTATCTGACCCCGAAGTGCCCTTTATCTTCGTTACGTCATAGGTTACGGGTTTATACAGAAAAGTGAAGTCGTATTGGACGGCTTCATAGGCCCATTTATTGTGAGTTCTTTCGATAAGATTGTCGTATTTGTCTTCAGCAACAAGGTATCCGCCATCGTTCGGCTGGCATGAATAAATTGATCCGTTCGTTTTTGAATCGTAGTAATCTTCATAAGGATCGGTGCTTACAACCGTCGTAGGGCCATATGTTTGGAAAAAGGTATTGGCAGGGCAGGTTGGCGATGGATAGGGAGGAATCCATTCGTGCGACCCGCTGAGCCTTTCATAGGTGACGGAAAAGAAACTGACGGTGCGACTTCCCGTCGCTTCGGGTACGCGCGACTGGTAGGTCCATTTGTCGACCATCCAGTCCGATTTGAGCAGGTTCACCACGTTTACGTTGGTTGAATAGGGTACAAAACCGAAGCGCATCCGGGTTCCGACCGGCTTGTTGCTTTGCAGACTACCGTAGAAGTTTCGAACAACGTCCTTCATTACCTCGATCTTCGGTTTGGTATCGCCCGGATTTGTGGCGGCCATCGATCCCGTGGTGTCGAGCACGAACATCACGTCGGTGTTGGAGAAATTGAGGCGTGACTGGCAGGAAACCGTCACCGAAACCTTGTCATTTCCGAACACCTGCATGATCGTGGTCGGAACGTCCACGCTGGCGGTTCCGCTGATCGCCTGATCGATTTCAAGAGTTTGGGTAAAGTTCCGGTTCTCGGTACCATAGGCGCCGGCACCAAAGTTCAGATCAAAAAACTTGTTCCCGGCGGTTTCAACATCGGCAGGCATTGTCGCGGCGACGGTGCTGCCCAGCTTTTTGCGGGCCGCGAGAACCCCGGCATCGCAGGCCTGCTGCAACCGGGTGTGAGTCAGATAGGTTCGCCCCATGTCGATTCCGCCACCGATCATTGCCAGCAGGGGGAAAATCGACGCGGCGATCAGCGCGATTGTGTTGCCCGCAGTATCTTGCGCCAGGCGGCTCATCACGCCGCCCGGCTGGCGATTGGTGCCAGCACATTTCACAGTATTGTCCATGCCGGTCTGCGTCCCAAGCAAATTCAAGCGGGGGGTATAGCCGGCAGCGCGTAACGCCGTTGCTAACGAACAGGGTTAACCGGAAGCTAACGGCGCACGGGAAATGGCTTCGATTCAACCGTTGCACAGGGGGACGCGTTTTAACGAATGGGCACCCGCAGCCGGGCGATCCACAGGTGGTATTCCGGCGGTGATGCCCGCCTTGTTTGTCCGGAACGAGCGGCTAAGATTAGCGATGCTTCCTGACCAGGTATTGACGACGCTGCCGACCGAACAACGCCTGGCGCTGTCCTATGCGCCTGCGGCGTCGCAGGGCAGATTGGCAGCGCTGTTTGCCCTGGATGCGCGCCTGGCCAGTGTCGTGCGCTCGGCAAGCGAACCGATGCTGGCGCAAATCCGGCTGGCCTGGTGGCGCGACCGACTGAAGGGCCTTGCCGCCGCTGAAGCCCCGGCAGAGCCTTTGCTGCAATTCATCGCGCAGGCAGATGTCAGCGCTGATGCGCTTATCCCGCTGTGCGATGGCTGGGAAATGCTGGCGACCGCCGATTCTGGCACCGCAGTCTCCGCGTTGGCGGGCCTGGCCGATGGACGGGCCAGCGCGGTCGCCGCGCTCGCCGATGCTGAACATCGGCAGGAAGCGCAACGTGCGGGGCAAGGCTGGGCTCTGGCCGATCTGGCCGCGCGATTGTCAAATCCTGCCGAGCGTAATGCAGCAATTGCCCTGGCCGCAGCTCAGGACTGGCGCAGACCCGCGTTGCCGCGATCCTTGCGGCCCATCGCTGTCCTTCACGCCCTGGCGCGTCGCCGCCATGATGGCCGGCCACTGCTTTCAGGAGGCGGAGCGATTCCGCTGGCAATGAGGGTTGGATTGCTTGGCATCTAGGCTATTGAGGTCGTTAAGATAACCGCGAAGGGGGAGGGCCGCAGTGAATCGGATCGTGCTGGGGGCAATCTCTGCGCTGTTGCTGGTGGCATCCGGCCTGTTCTGGTGGCAGGGACGCGCCTCGGTTGAAGCGGCCGCCCCACCAGCGCCTCCGCCGGTGGAAGCCGAGCATGACGGGACCGCCGCACCGCTGGCAGATATTCCGACCGAAGATGGCGACGGCCTGCAAGGCACAGCGCTGCCCACCGTCAACGAGGCGACCCGAGAGGAAAAACGCTTCAACCGGCTGGACCGCAACCGCGACAATCTGATTTCCCGCAACGAAGCGCTGGCCGCCCGGGTTGCCGCTTTTCGTAAACTTGATACCGATCACAACAATCTGCTGAGCTTTGAGGAGTGGGCTGTCACCACCACCAACAAGTTCAAAAAGGCTGACGCCAATGGTGACCAGCAACTGACCCGCACCGAATTCGCCACTACCAAGGCCAAACCGCCCAAGCACCCGAAGTGCAAGTGCTAGGCTGAGGCGATCCAGCGAGCCAGGTCTGCCTTGGCCCGGGCGGTATAGGCTTCCTTGCGCTGCTTCTTTTTTACCGCTTCGTCAGGAGGCGGAAACAGGCCGAAGTTGACGTTCATCGGTTGATAGCTGTCCGCCTCGGCATCGCCGGTGATGTGGGAAAGGAGCGCGCCCAGCGCGGTGGTGCGGGGCGGGGCAGTCCACAGATGGCCCGCCAGTTCAGCCGCGGTCATCATCCCGGCCATCAGGCCGACCGCGGCGCTTTCCACATAACCCTCGCAGCCGGTGATCTGTCCGGCAAAGCGGATGTGCGGTGCGGACTTCAGCCGCAACTGCCGGTCGAGCAGTTCGGGCGAATTGAGGAAGGTGTTGCGATGCAGCCCGCCCAGCCGGGCGAATTCCGCATTCTCCAGCCCAGGAATGGTGCGGAACAGACGAACCTGTTCTGCGTGCTTCAGCTTGGTCTGGAAACCGACCATGTTCCACAACGTGCCCAGCTTGTTGTCCTGACGAAGCTGGACCACGGCATAGGGCCAGCGCCCGTTCGGGAATTCGGGCGTGGCGGAATGGGGGTTATCAAGGCCAACCGGCTTCATCGGCCCGAAGCGCAGCGTATCCACCCCGCGTTCGGCCATCACCTCGATCGGCATACAGCCATCGAAATAGGGGGTGTTCTCTTCCCACTCGCGAAATGCGGTCTTTTCACCCGCCAGCAGCGCCGCGTGAAAGGCGGTGTATTGCTCGCGCGTCATCGGGCAATTGATGTAGTCCTTGCCGCCCTTGTCCCAGCGGGCAGCCATCCAGCACACGTCCATGTCGATCGTATCGCGATAGACGATCGGGGCGATGGCATCAAAGAAGGCCAGGCTGCTCACCCCGGTCGCCGCGCCGATGCTGTGGGCCAGTGATGCCGCAGTAAGCGGTCCGGTGGCGATCAGGGTGAGGCCGGCACGGGGCAGCACATCGATCCGCTCGCGCACGACGGTCAGGTTGGGCAGGGCGGAGAGTCGCGCCTCAACCTCGGCGGAAAAGACATCGCGGTCCACCGCCAGCGCTGATCCGGCGGGCACCTGCGCCACTGATGCCGCGGCCATCACCAGCGAATCGAGCGCCCGCATCTCGTGATGGAGCAGCCCAACGGCGTTCTTCTCATCATCGTCAGAGCGGAAGGAGTTTGAACAGACCAGTTCGGCCAACCCCGTGCCCTGATGTGCCGGGGTGCTGTCACCGCCCCCGCGCATTTCCGAAAGGCGCACCCGCGCACCCCGCCGGGCAAGCTGCCAGGCCGCCTCCGATCCGGCGAGGCCGCCGCCGATGATATGCACGTCGTAGTTCATGACGAATGCGCCTAGCCTTGCGCAGCGAAGATTCCAACGCCAAGCAGGATGAGAAGGGGAACTCCATGCCAAGGCGCGCGCTTATCGAGAAACGGCCCTGGCTGCTCGCCAGCCTGATCGCGGGGATCAGTTTCTGGTTCGTCAAGGACAGCCACCTGCCGGGGCTGTACCAGATGGTGTGGAAGGGGGCCGGGGTGGCCCTGCTCGCGGTCTATGCCCTGGCCCGGCACAAGGGCACGGATTCGCGCACGATCGCTGCGGTCATGGCCTTTGGCGCATTGGGCGACGTGCTGATCGAACTGTCACTTGAGGCGGGGGCAGCGGCGTTTCTGGTCGGCCACGTCATTGCGATCTGGCTCTACCTGCGCCACCGCCGCGCCACGCTTGCGCCCAGCCAGCGCCTGCTCGGCCTGGTTTTGGCGCTGGCGATCCCGGTGATCGCCTACCTGCTCCCCGCTGATCCCGATCAGGCTCCAATGGTGGGGCTTTACGCCATGGCCCTCGGGGCAATGACGGGCGCCGCCTGGACCAGCAGCTTTCCCCGCTACCGCGTCGGGATCGGCGCGGTGATGTTCGCAGTGTCTGACCTGCTGATTTTCGCCCGCATGGGGCCGCTGGCGAACAGCGCGCTGCCCGGCTTGCTGATCTGGCCGCTATACTATTTCGGGCAGTTCCTGATCTGCACCGGGGTTGTCGGGGAACTCACGAGCCGGACCAGGCCGCAATCGTCGTCCGGTGCAGTTCCCGCCTGAAACCTTCATACCCGCCGGTCGCCTTGTGGAGGACCGAGCGGTTGTCCCACATCAGCAGCATTCCCGGCTCCCAGACGTGGCGATAAACGAAGCGGTCATCGTCTTGCCAGTGCTGGAGGTCCATCAGCAAGCCAACCGCCTCAGCCTGATCCATGCCCTCGATCCCGATGATGTAGCCCAGGGTTGAATAGAATCCGCGTCGTCCGGTTTCGGGGTGGCCCGGGACGAGGGGGTGGGGCTGGGTGGCAAAAGCGGCCTCGCTGGGGCGGATGTCCATCGATCGGCCTTTGTCCTTTGCGCCGTATGTTCCGTCGGGGGCGTAGGGCAGGCGGGCGGAATGGATCGCGACAAGGTCGGCGTAGCGCGCCTGCTTCTCGGCCGGCAAAGCCTTCCAAGCCAGATGCTGGTTGGCGAACAATGTGTCGCCGCCGTGTGGGGGAATATCGATGGCCAGCAGGCAGGTTCCGGCGGGTGGGCGCGCCTGGAATGACCAGTCGGCGTGCCAGTTTTCGGCGAACAGCGGGCTTTTCTCATCCGCCTCGCGGCGGATCGCGGCGATATGTTCGCGGCCCGCGATCGGGGCAAAGAACGGATCCTCACCAAACCCGCCAAATGCCAGGGTGAAGCGTTCAAGATCATCGTCGCTCATTCCCTGATCGGGGAAGGCGAGAACATGATGTTCCAGCCAAGCCGTGCGGATTTGGGCGACGGTTGCGGGATCAAGCGGGCCGGCAAGGTCCACCCCGGTAACG
>JAFEEX010000081.1 GCA_018240895.1 Pseudomonadota bacterium
GATAATTATGAATCAGACTCTAAGGACGCCTACCATCGGCTCATGCTAGGTCTGTCAGCGCCATTTCAAACTCTCTGCAAAGGAATCAATCGAGCACGGACCCAACACGAACCCAACAAATGAGTCAAGTTGGCCCGAGAATGCGCGAGACAGCAACATATTGACAAATCAAGAAAAAAGGCCGCCCGGTGAGGCGGCCTGATATGTTGTGAAACACAATTCTGGTGCGGACGGCGGGACTCGAACCCGCACGAGCAAGGCTCAAGGGATTTTAAGTCCCCGGCGTCTACCATTCCGCCACGTCCGCGTGAAGCTTGCGGGATGCGCCTATCGCTTTCGCGACGGGCTGGCAACAATGGCCGGATGGCCTGCCTGCATCCCGCCAAAAATCAATCCGCGTTCAGCCGCGCGCGGATTTCCTTGCCCGGTTTGAAATAGGGCACCTTCTTGCCCGGCACTTCAACGCTTTCGCCGGTGCGCGGGTTGCGCCCCTTGCGCCCGTCGCGCTCACGGGTGGAGAATGAGCCGAACCCTCTCAGTTCGACGCGGCCGCCTTGAGCCAGCCTTTGGGCGATTTCGTCAAAAAAGACGTTCACCACTTTTTCGATTTCTTCCGCGCGCAGGCCAGGATTTTCCCGGCCGAGCGCCTGCAGCAACTCGGATCTGATCATCGTACGCCTTCCCCGGAGCTTCCGACGGCTCCTGATTAGATAGCAAAGCGCAGCACTGCTTTCGACCCGGTACAAGCAACACAGCACTGCCATCTTGCCAGAGAGCGCGGCTGCGTGCAACTTTTAACGCAACGGATTCAGGCGTTTTCCGCAAGAAGGTCGGCAAGCGACAGGCCCAGCCGGTCAATCCGTGACTGCACGGCGGGCCATTCCTCGGCCAGAAACGCCGCGCGTTCGCTGTGGCGCAGCCGTTCACCGGCACCGCGCGCGACGAACATTCCCACCCCGCGCTGCACCTCAACCAGTCCGTCAAGCTGGAACTGCTGGTATGCCTTGGCCACGGTCAGCGGATTGGCACCTTGTTCCACCGCGAAGGCCCGCACCGATGGCAGCAGCGCGCCATCGGGATAGGTTCCATCAATGATGGCTGCCGCAATTATATCGCGCAGTTTCAGATAGACCGGCTTGCTGTTGGGCGACATGGTGCATCAGTGCCATAATACAGCGCGGCAGGCAAGATCAAACTCATTTCAAAATTGCGCAACATTCTGCTTTCCCCCACCGGATTCGCCGCTAATCTGCGCGCCATCAACACGGCACCACGGCCAAAGCGCCGGGAGGCCGACCTGTTTCAGAGTGCCAGCGATAACGAGGGGAGCCCAGGGCACCATGACCAACCAGATTGACGATGCCGCTGCTGAACCCGGTGCCGTCCCCGCCGACATCACCGCGATCCATCCCAGCGCCGCCGGCAGCGGACAATGGTTTGGCCATCCGCCGCAGCTGAAGCGGCTGTTCACCACCGAAATGTGGGAACGCTTTGGCTATTACGGAATGCGGGCGATCCTGACGCTTTATCTCGCCAAGCATTTCCTGTTCAATGACAGCACCAGTACCGGAATCTATGGCGGGTTCACCGCGCTGGTTTACCTGACGCCGTTGATCGGCGGGCTGATCGCCGATCGCTATCTTGGCTCCAAACGATCAGTGAAATTCGGCGCGATCCTGATGGCGCTGGGCTATTTCACGCTGTGTTTCGGCGGGGACGCGGCCAAGCCTTTCGCGGTGATCGATGGTCAGCGCTATGATGTGACCGTCACCGGCAAGGGCGATACCGAGGCGCGCCACGTTACCATTGCCGGCCAGGATCTGACGATCAAGGGCAATGAGGACAAGACCGTTTCGCTGCTTGCCGCGGACGGGCATGAGGCGAAGAAGCTGGCACCCGACCAGTTCAAATCGGATGGTGAGCGCAATCCGCTGCTGGTCACGATCCTGCTGCTTGGCCTGGGGCTGGTGACCATTGGCAACGGGTTTTTCAAACCCAACATCTCCACCATCGTCGGATCGCTTTATGCCGATGGCGACCGGCGGCGCGATGCGGGTTTCACCATTTTCTACATGGGGATCAACCTCGGCTCGCTGATCTCGCAGTTCTTCTGCCCGATCCTGGCCGATGCGGTCGGCTGGTGGGCGGGCTTTGGCCTGGCCGCGCTGGGCATGACCTGTTCGTGGTTGCTGTTCCAGTTCGATGGCGGGCGGCTGGCCGGTTATGGCGAGCGACCGGCGGGGGCCGATCCGAAGAAGGACTGGCTGATCTATGGCGGCGCGCTGCTGGCGCTGCCGCTGATCTATTTCCTGTTTTCCAACCTGATGAATTATGTGCCGCCCAAGGCCGGAGACGGCGGGGGTCTGGTGGCCTATTTCATGGGGCTGCCGATCATGGGCAAGCTGATGTTCGGCACCTTTCTGGTGGCCGTGCCGGGCATCCTGATCTGGTCGTTCGCGGTGGGCAGCAAAGTGGAAGCCCAAATGATGCTGGCCGCGATGATCCTGATCGTGTTCAACACCGTGTTCTGGACCCTGTTCGAACAGGCCGGTTCATCACTGACGCTGTTTGCAGAGCGCAACACCGTGCTGGAAATCGGCTGGACCCGGCCGCTGTTCGCGATGTTCCGGGCCTCACCGATTACTTACTACCTGTTCTTTGCCGCGCTGATCGGCGGGGTCGCCTGGCTGGCATGGTGGTTCTTCTCCAATGGTGAGGACGCGCAGGCCCGGCGCAAGATGGGGATCGGCTTTGGCGTGGTTGCCTTCGCCGGACTGCTGGGGATGCATTATGCCCGGCTCAAGGGATTTGGCTCAGCGGACGTTTATGTGATGCCCGCTGGCCAGACCCAGATCTTCAACGCCCTGTTTATCGTTACCCTTGCGCCGATCTTTTCCGCGCTGTGGAATGCGCTGGCCAAGCGCGGGCTTGAACCGTCAATCCCGGTCAAGTTCGGCATTGCCCTGATGGGCGTGGGGCTGGGCTTTCTGCTGCTGGTCTGGGGATCGCAATTTGCCGATTCCAGCTTCAAGGTCGGCATGGTCTGGCTGGCCGGACTGTACTTCATCCATTCGGTGGCGGAACTGTGCATCTCTCCGGTCGGGCTCAGCATGATCACCAAGCTGTCGATCGCGCGGATCGTCGGGATGATGATGGGGGTCTGGTTCCTGTCAATCGCGGTGGCGCAATACGTCGCCGGGATCGTCGCTGGCCAGGCCAGTGTCGAAACCGTGGGTGGTCAGGTGACCAATCTGGGCGTCAGCCTGCAGACCTATGTTGGCGTGTTCACCAAGATCAGCTACGTCTCGATCGCGCTTGGGGTGCTGTTGCTGCTGCTGTCCTGGCCGCTGCGCAAACTGATGCATGGGGTGAAATGACATGAAGTCCCGCACGCTGATCGCCGCTGCTGTTCTGGCTGCCATGGGTCTTGGCACTACAGGCGGCGCAGGCGCCAAGGACAAGAAGGACGGCGATTCCGCCTCGGTCAAAGCCGCGCGCGATTTTGACAAGAATCCGTTCCCGTCAACTTATCGCGCTTATCCCTCGCACCCCACGCTGATCACCGGGGTAACGGTGTTTGATGGCAAGGGGGCGCAGATTGACAATGCGGCGGTGCTGCTGCGCGATGGCAAGATCGCCGCGATCGGCGGAGCGCTTGCCGATATGGACGTACCGTCTGACGCGGTGCGGATCGATGGCACCGGCAAGTTCATCACCCCCGGAATAATCGATGTCCACAGCCACCTGGGGGTCTATCCCAGCCCGGCGGTGCAGGGCCATTCCGACGGCAACGAAATGACCAGTCCGACCACGCCCGAGGTATGGGCGGAACATTCCGTATGGCCGCACGATCCCGGATTTTCGCGCGCGCTGGCCAACGGCGGGGTGACCAGTCTGGAGATTCTGCCGGGATCGGGCAATCTGATCGGCGGGCGATCAGTGGTGCTCAAGAATGTCTATTCGCGCACCGTTCAGGGCATGAAATTCCCCGGCGCGCCTTATGGCCTGAAGATGGCCTGCGGCGAGAATCCCAAGCGCGTCTATGGCGAGCGCAACCAGATGCCCTCGACGCGGATGGGCAATTTTGCGGTTGACCGGGCGACCTGGATCAAGGCGAAGGAATATCGCGCCAAACGCGATGCGGGCAAGCTGGAGGAACGCAGCCTGGCGATGGAAACGCTCGCCGGGGTGCTGGACGGCGATATCAGGGTGCAGAACCACTGCTATCGCGCCGATGAAATGGCCCAGGTGCTCGATATGGCCAAGGAAGCCGGGTACAAGGTCAGCGCTTTTCACCACGCGGTTGAGGCATACAAGATCGGCGATCTGCTGAAGGCTGGTGACGTGTGCAGCGCGGTCTGGGCTGACTGGTGGGGCTTCAAGATGGAAGCCTATGACGCCGTGCCGGAAAACGCCGGCTTGCTTTACAAGGCTGGGGCCTGCGTGATCATCCATTCCGATGACGAAAACGGAATCCAGCGCCTGAATCAGGAAGCCGCCAAGGCGCAGGGTTCTGCCCGCCGCGCCGGTATTGAAATCCCCGATGGCGAGGTGATTCGCTGGATCACATTCAACGCCGCCAAGGCGATCGGGATCGAAAAGATGACGGGCAGCATTGAGGCGGGCAAGATGGGGGACGTGGTGCTGTGGAACGGCAATCCGCTGTCAACCTATAGCCGGCCCGAGAAGGTCTGGATCGACGGGGCGCTGCTGTACGACGCGCTGGATCCCAAGCGCCGCCCGGTCAGCGATTTCGAACTCGGCCAGCCTGGCGAAGGAGATGTGAAATGAGGGGCCGCATCACCCTGGCCGCGCTGGCGCTGACCCTGCCCTTCGCCCAAGCCGCGCTGGCACAGGACATGGCGGTGATCCATGGCCGGATAGTGATCGGAGACGGCACTGCCCCGATTGACAATGGCACGGTGGTTATCCGCGGCGGCAAGGTGGTGGCGGCCGGGGCCAGCGTCCCGGTGCCGGCCGGTATGCCGGTGGTCGACGCTGCCGGCAAATGGGTCACGCCGGGCCTGGTCCTGGCAATTTCCGACCTTGGCCTGGTTGACGTTGGCTCGGTGGAGCAAAGCAATGACAGCGCCCCGGCCAAGGCGCCGTTCAATGCCGCGCTGGACATTTCCGCCGCGATCAATCCTGCGGCCCAGCCGATCGCGATCAGCCGCACCGCCGGCGTGACCCGCGCCGCCGTGGCTCCGCTGGGCACCAATGCGATCTTTGGCGGGCAGGGCGCGGTGATTGATCTGGGCAGCGATCCCCGCCCGGTCACCGCGGCGCGCGCGTTCCAATATGTCGAACTGGGGGAAGACGGCGCGCGCCTTGCCGGGGGTAGCCGGGTTGCGGCCTATGCCGTGCTGCGCAACGCGCTGACCGAGGCGAAAGAGATTGCCGCGACTCCAGCGGGAAGCCGCCGCGCAGACGTGCTGCTGACCCGCCGTGATGCGGCCGCGCTGGTTCCGGTGGTGACCGGACGCCAGCCGCTTTACGTTCATGTTGAGCGGGCCGCCGATATCCGCATGGCGCTTGGCCTGAAAGATGATTTTCCGCTGTTGCGGCTGGTGATTGTCGGGGCCAGCGAAGGCTGGCTTGCGGCGGCTGATCTGGCCGCCGCCGGGGTGCCGGTGCTGGCAACCCCGCTCAACGATCTGCCGGCCCGCTTTGAACAAATTGGCGCAACCCAGTCCAATGTCGGGCGGATGGCGGCGGCCGGCGTCAAGGTGGCGCTGGGGGCCTATGGCGGGATGTCTCCGGTGGTGACGCAATATGCCGGCAACCTTGTTGCGTTGACCCGCCTGCCCCGGGCGAGCGGGCTGACCTGGGACAAGGCCTTTGCCGCGATCAGTTCCGGTCCGGCTGAAGTGATGGGCATGGGAGACCGCTTTGGCAGCCTGCGCCCGGGCCGCGCCGGAGACGTGGTGATCTGGGATGGTGATCCGCTTGAAGCGCGTTCAGGCGTGGTCAAAATCTACATAGACGGGGTTGAGCAGCCGCTGAGCAACCATCAGAGCCGGCTGCGCGATCGCTATGCGGTGCCAAGCGAAGGGGCTCTGCCAAAGGCCTATGATTGGTAGCGGGATGATCAGGTCGGAGAGGTTTCGGCTCCGGTTTCTTCGGCGATGAATGCCAGCAGCGCCTTTTCCATGTAGTCGAGATCCTCGTCGGCATCTATCAGGTCGCGGAGCCACGGTTCCTTTGCCCCGAAGGGTTCAGGCAGTTCGTCAGTTGCCGGCTGCGACAGGTCAAGCAGGCTGCCGAATGCCGCGCTGGTGCTTTCTTCTGCACTCGTCTGCATCATGCGGCCCAGGAATGTACCGATGCCCTGGCCTTCGCTGGTCATAAAGGCTCCAGTTCAGCCGCGCGTTCGCGGCTTAACGGCTCTGCGGTTTCAAAGCCCAGCAGATAGGACGCTACGCCGCGCACGAACAGATTTTCCCACGCCGGGGCATTGACCTCGTAAAGGGTGGCGTCCTTCAGGCGGAACAGCATTTCCGCCTCGGCCCGGCTTACCGCGGCGGGGCGATCCCCGCCGGGGGCAAAGATGGCGCGGCGCAGCAGATCGCATTCGGCGTCATTGATTCCCTTGGGATCAAGCGAACCGGACCGGGTCGAGCCTTCCCCGGTCAGCACCGCATCCTCGATCTGGCTTAGCGCATAGCTCTTGAGGTTGGCGGGAACGCTCTGCGCGATTTCCAGCACCCTGATCACCAGTTCCAGTTCGGCCAGCGATCCGATCCGGCCATGGTGGTCGATCCGGGCGATCAGTTCGTCCGCCATCGTCTGGTCGACATAGCCATGCGGCTCCACCGTGTTGACCACGAAGGTGCTCAGCGCCTCGACGAAGAAGGCGGTCCATTCGGCGCTGGGCCGGGTTACCTGGCCATTGGCGATGAACAGGCCTTCCGCCTCTTCGGGGTCGATCAGGCCATCGGCCCATCCGGACTGGCGAAGCGACAGAATCTCTTCAGCGCTGATCGCGCCATCGGCAGCGGCCTGCGCGGCAAGATCGCGAAACTGCATTGTCATTGGCGCGGAAGCCCCCAAAGTTTCCCTCGGGCTGGCTTATCGCCGGTTATCCTTAAGGCACCGTTACCCCTGTTTGCGTTGCAGCGCGGTGACACAGGCGGCGCGGTCCACATCCTTGCCATCGCTGGCGCGGCGCGCGTCAACATAGGTCGCCTGCGGTTCGCGGCCCTGTGCAGAAGGATAGAGGTACACGTCCAGTACGCAGGCAGAGCCGCTGAATTGCAGCTTGTGCGCGTCGCCCTCTATCACGTCGAGTCGGGCCGGGCCGAACCGGCGGGCCAGATCAGCCGATGTTGCGCCGATCACACCCTCAAGCCCGGGCAGCATCTGGACCTGCGCCGGTCCGGGCGGACGGTGAACCGGCGCGCGAACCGCAGTGCGGGTCGGCGGGGGCCTCGTTGCCGCGCTGTGTACCGCAGCGGTGCCGCCACCCCCGCAGGCAGCCAGCAGCGGGATCAGCCCAACGGCGAAAAGCGACAATCTAGGCGGCATGGGCAACAGGCTCCTTGCGGTGAATCAGATGCGTGGCCGCTGCTGCCCCCAGAAACGGGGCCACGAAATTGATGAAGGGCACAAGCAGAAGCAGCGCTACCACCAGGCCCAATGCAAACCGTTCCGGCGCGGAAAGCGGGGCGGGTGATTGCGGGGAAGGGCGGTGGCGCAGCCACACCATGTCCTGCAATTCGCGCCCCAGCAGCACGGCATTGACCAGGGTGAAGACCACCACCGGGCCAATCGCCGTGGCCAGCAGAACCAGCGCGACCGGCACGGCGAGCAGGTTGAACAGCAGCGCCCGCCCCGCGCCGCGCAGGCTGGCCGCCAGTTCAACGTGCCAGCCAAGCTTGCGGGCCGATGCGGCGGCGGCCGGATAATGCCGCGCTTCAACCACGGCAACCACTTCATCGGCATAGAGCTGAAGCACGGCGATCGCCACGATCCGCCACAGCAACACGCCGGCCAGAACCACCGCGGCTGCTGCAATCAGGGCGCGAATCCCCTCGGGCGCGGCAAGATTGGCATCGTTGAGCCCCGCCGCCGCAAGCGCCTGATCAAGCCCCCACCATGCTGCCGCCCCCAGAACGGCAAAAACCAGCAGCGTAACCGCCAGGCTTTTCAGCCAGATCCGCAGCACCGCCGGATCGGCCATCTGGGCAAGGGCAAGGGCATAGGCGCGCAGCATCGCTGGCGGCTTCGCCCGCCCCTTGCGCGCTGTCAATGCCGCTGCGCTTGCCCTTGGCCCGGCACACGGCTAGGCGCGGTGCGATTTCCCTCCCTTTTTCAGGATTTCCCGATGCCCGAACCCCGCCTTGATGTCATCGCAATCGGCAATGCCATAGTTGACGTGATGGCCCCCTGCGATGACGCGCTGATTGACGGCTTGGGCCTGACTCGCGGCGGGATGACCCTGGTTGATACCGACCGCGCGCGCGAACTTTATGACGCGATGGGGCCAGCGCGGGAAATTTCCGGCGGGTCCGCCGCCAATACCCTGGCCGGGCTGGCGGCGCTGGGCGCGCGCTGCGGTTTTATCGGCCAGGTTGCCGATGACCAGCTGGGCGAGGTTTTCGCGCACGATGTCCGCGCCGGCGGCATCGAATTTGCCACGCCGGTCCGCGCCGGCGATCCGCCGACCGCGCGCTGCCTGATCTTCGTCACGCCCGATGGGCAGCGGACCATGAACACCTATCTGGGCGCATCGCAGTTCCTGCCCGCCAGCGCGCTTGACGAGGCGGCGATAGCCTCTGCGCAGGTGCTTTATCTCGAAGGCTATCTGTGGGATCCCGAAGAACCGCGCGCAGCGATGCGCCGCGCGATCGACGCGGCCCGGAATGCCGGCCGCAAGGTGGCCTTCACCCTGTCCGACGCTTTCGTGATCGACCGGCACGGCGATGATTTCCGCGCATTGATCGATGCCGGACAGATCGACATCCTGTTCGCCAACCATGTCGAACTGGCGGCGCTGACCGGGCTTGACGATTTCCATGATGGCATCGCCGCGCTGCGCGCCAAGGTGCCGCTGCTGATCGTGACGCGCGGTGCGGACGGCGCGGTGGCGGTTGCCGGCGATGAATTTGCCGAAGTGCCGGCTGAACCGATCGCCAGGGTGGTTGATACCACCGGCGCGGGCGATCTGTTTGCCGCCGGTTTCCTGTTCGGCCATGTCCGCGGGCTGGCGCTGGCCCGGTGCCTGAAGCTGGGGGCGATCTGCGCGGCAGAGATCATTTCCCACTACGGCGCCCGGCCCGAGGCTGATCTCAAGACCCTGACTGCACCGGCGCTGGCCTGACCGGTTACCCCTCCCAGCGCGGATAGCGTTTGATCGGGGACTGGAAACGCAGGAAATCGCCCGGCGGCATTCCGGTCAACGCCTTGAAGTCCTTTATGAAATGCGATTGGTCGGAATAGCCGGCTGCCTGCGCGATTGCGGTCCACGATACATCGGGTTGCAATTCCTTCAGATGGACGGCGTGGCCCACCCGGCAGACGCGGGCATAATGCTTGGGGTTCTGCCCGGTCAAGGTGCGGAACCGGCGCTGGAAATGGCGCAGCGACAGCCCGGTTTGCTCGCACAGTTCGTTGATGCCGATCTGGCCGTGCTCTTCACGCAGCAGCCGCGCGGCAGCGGCAACCGGATCGTTGCAGGTCTTGCCGTTGGTCAAGGTCATCAGCCAGCGATCGGCCAGTTCGGCCATGACGCCCCAGTCGGGGGCATCGCGCAGCGCCTCATACAGGCCCGGCGGCAGGCCGATGGCCAGCACCCGGTCAACGATTGACGGCGGATGCAGGCCGAACAGCGCACAGGCTCCGGCAGGCTGAAATCGCGCGGAAAAGGTCTTGAACGGCCCGGTGATTTCCATGTCGTAGCGATAGTGGCTAAGCGGCCCGTAAAGGCCAACCCGCGGCGCGGGCACACGCTCCCCGCTTTCAACATCAATCATCAGATGGTCACCGCCCAGGATGATCTGGATGAAGCAATTGGGCCGCACCGGAATCACCCGGCGCACCGGCTTTTTCCGCGCGTCCAGCTCGGCACCCAGATAGCCCATCAACCATGGAGCAAGCTCCGGCTGTTGGCTGTCGACCAGAATGATGTTCACCTGTTTACGTCCCGAAAATCAAAATTTCCCGAAATGCGGCCCGTTTGAAATGATTGGATTGGCAATGCCCGTCCGCATGGCGCAGCGCAACAATATCCGGATAATTTTGATTTTGCCGTGCCGAACCGGGGCGATCACGAAATCGAGCGCGCGCGGATCGGCACGAAGGGATAGTGTCATGCTCTCGCGTCACAACGGAGTGCGATCATGCGTCCATCATTCCTGTGCGCCGCGCTGGGCGCGGGCGTTCTGGCAGGCGGTCCCGGGCCCGCAGCGGCGGCGCTGGACAGCGATTGGCCGGTCCTTGCCAGCGACGATGATGGCGATTGCCGGCTGACGGTGACTGGAAACGGCAAGGTGTTCCTGATCGCCGCAACCGGGCTGGGTGCCGGTGAGGCGGCACGCTATCAGCTGGCGAACGGCACGATGAGGCCGATCGACTGGGCGGTGACCGCCAGTGATGGCGGCCGGTTTGCGCGGTATTACGTGCCGTTTCGCGCCGGCGACGCGGATGGCCGGATTGAAGGCGGGCAGGTGCAGGTATCGATCAGCACGGCCGCCTGCACGGTAAGCGCGGCATTCCCCTGGCGGCGCACACCGTTCTAGAGCCTGTCCTAATCAGGACAGGCTCTAGCCGCGTTCGCGCGCCACTTCGCGCCAGCCGATATCGTGGCGGCAGAACCCGTCCGGAAAGTCCAGCGCGGCGACTGCGGCATAGGCGCGCCGCTGCGCTTCGCCAACGCTGCTGCCCCGCGCAGTGACGTTCAGCACCCGGCCGCCATTCGCCACCAATGCGCCATTACTGATCGCGGTTCCGGCGTGGAAAACGGTGGCCCCGCTCGTTTCGGCGGCGTCAATTCCACCAATTGCACCGCCCTTGACCGGCGCATCGGGATAGCCCTTCGCCGCCATCACCACGGTCAGCGCCGCGTCGTTTGAAAAGCGCGGCGGCGGCAATGTTGCCAGACGATTTTCAGCGCAGGCCAGCAGCAGTTCGCCCAGATCGGATTCCAGCCGCATCATCATCACCTGGCATTCGGGATCGCCGAACCGGCAGTTGTATTCGATCAGCTTTGGCCCCTCGCGGGTCAGCATCAGGCCCAGGAACAGGACGCCGGAATAAGGCATTCCTTCCTTCGCCAGGGTCTGCACGGTCGGAACGATGATCCGGCTGAGCGCCTCCGCTTCCAGCTCGGGGGTCAGCACCCGTGCCGGGCTGTAGGCGCCCATTCCGCCGGTGTTCGGCCCGGAATCGCCATCGCCCACGCGCTTGTGATCCTGGGCCGAGGCGAAGGGGACGACCGTGTGGCCGTCAGTCAAGGCAAAGAAACTTGCCTCCTCGCCCTCAAGGAATTCCTCGATCACAGCTTCGGCCCCGGCTGCGCCAAACCGCCCGGCAAAGATGGCCTCCACCGCCGCCTCGGCCTCGGCCATGGTCATGGCTACGGTAACGCCCTTGCCCGCGGCCAGGCCATCGGCCTTGATCAC
>JAFEEX010000082.1 GCA_018240895.1 Pseudomonadota bacterium
TCCCAATAGGCGCCCTTGACCAGCCGCACCATAATCCGCCGATCCGCCCGCCGGGCCAGATCGACGATCCAGTCGATGACGAAGGGACACCGCTTGCCATAGGCCTGAACCACGAAGCCCAGCCCGTTCCACCCGGCAAGATCGGGAGCGAGCGCCAAGCTTTCCAGCAGATCGAGCGACAGCTCAAGCCGGTCCGCCTCTTCGGCATCGATGTTGAAGCCGATGTCATAGCCGCGGGCAATCGCAGCCAGCGCCTTTACCCGGGGCAGCAGTTCACTCATCACCCGGTCAGCCTGCGCCCGGCTGTAGCGAGGATGCAGCGCGGACAGCTTGATCGAAATGCCCGGCCCTTCAAAGATCCCGCGCCCGGCTGATGCCTTGCCGATCGCATGAATGGCATTCTCATAATCGCGATAATAGCGCTGGGCATCCGCGCCGGTGGTGGCCGCCTCGCCCAGCATGTCATAGCTGTAGGTGAAGCCTTTGGCCTCCATCTCGCGCGATCGTTTCAGCGCCTTGTCAATGGTTTCGCCGGTGACGAACTGCTCGCCCATCATCCGCATCGCCAGATCGACCCCGCGGCGGATCACCGGCTCTCCCGTGCGGGCGATCAGGCGGTTGAGCGCTGCGGCCAGACCGCGATCGTCCACGCTGCCCAGCAGCTTGCCCGTCACCACCAGACCCCAGGTCGCGGCGTTGACGAAGATCGAGCGGCCCCCGCCCGTGTGAGACTTCCAGTCACCCTTGGCGATCTTGTCGCGGATCAGCGCGTCGCGGGTGGCGTCGTCCGGGATGCGCAGCAGCGCTTCTGCCAGGCACATCAGCGCCACGCCTTCCTGGCTGGAGAGCGAAAATTCCTGAACAAGGCCTTCCACCCCGCCCCCGGTGCGCTTGGCACGCAGCGCGACGATCAGCGCCCGCGCGCGCTGCTGCGCGGCGGCCTGATCCGCGGCCGGCAAAGCCGCCTGCTCCAGCAGCGGGGTCAGGCATTCGGGTTCAGCCCGGCGATAGGCCGCGGTGATCGCACGGCGCAGCGGTGACTGCTCACGAATGGGCGGAGCGAATGCGGCGAAAGGTGCGGTTTGGTTCATCGCGCCACGATACCCGATCTGCGTGATACAATCAGACTTATGTTTGCGTGATTTCTCACTATATCGACTTTTTGTATATCGATTGAAAGGCGATAATCTTGAAAAAGTTCATTGATGCAGGCGATTTGGATGAATTCGATCGCAAGATCCTGAATGAGCTGAGGAAAGATGCGCGCATCACCTACACCGAACTGGCCCAGCGCGTCGGGCTCAGCAAGACGCCGTGCCAGCAGCGCGTGCGCCGCTTGCAGGAACTCGGCGTTATCGTTGGCTTTCGCGCCATCGTTGATCCGGTGAAACTGGGGCTGACTCATGTTGCCTTTGCCGAGGTTACGCTGTCTGACACGCGCGAGGAGGCGCTGCGCGAGTTCAACGCCGCCGTCCGCCGCATCCCCGAGGTTGAGGAATGCCACATGATCGCCGGCAGCTTCGACTATTTGCTGAAGGTGAGAACCCCGGACATCCGGAAATACCGGACGGTCCTGGGCGAAAAGATATCCAGCCTGCCCCATGTGTCCAATACATCGACCTTCGTGGCGATGGAGACGGTACGGGAATCAGCGCGTTAGAGGCTTGTTCCAACGGCAGTGCGGGCGGACTTGGTGAGCGCATCGACTGCAGGCACCGACGCGCGCGACGGCCTGCGACAATCAACGCCGTTATCTGGGTTGTACGTCATCAAAACCTCAACAATCAGGGTTAAGGGTTTCTTTATTCTTGCGCGCGATATCTGCGTTCATGACCGCGCAATCTGCCAGTTTCATCGCAGCATCCGAGGGATTCGGCCAATCCCGACCATGCGATAGCCGCGCACTGGCACGGCGTATACGCGAACAGGCTTTGCGTATGGTCGCCCGCGCAGATGCCTCGCACATCGGCAGCGCGCTTTCGATTACCGATATCGTTGCGGTGCTTTATTCGGGTGCGCTGAGGGTTGATCCCGCCGAGCCCAGGATGCCCGGGCGCGATCGTTTCATCCTCAGCAAGGGCCACGCCTGCGTCGCCATATACGCTGCGCTGGCCGAAACCGGCTTCTTCCCGCGCGAACTGCTGAAGAGCTATGGCACGGACCAATCGCCGCTGATGGCGCACATTTCGCACAAGGTGCCGGGCGCAGAATTTTCCGCCGGCGCGCTGGGACACGGCTTGTCGTTCGGCACCGGCAAGGCGCTGGCCGCAGCGCGTCGCGGCTTTGACTGGCGCACCGTGGTATTGATGAGCGACGGCGAAATGGCCGAAGGCAGCAACTGGGAGGCCATGATGTTCGCCGCGCACCACCGGCTGGACCGGCTGACCGCGATCATCGATTACAACAAATTGCAAAGCCTGGGGACGGTGGCCGACACGCTGGGGCTGGAACCGCTCGCGGCCAAATTGACCGCATTCGGCTGGACGGTGCGTGAAGTGGACGGGCACGATCACGCGGCACTGGCCACGGTTCTTTCGCCCACGCGCTGGGAGGCAGGCAAACCGCAGGCGCTGATCGCCCACACCACCAAAGGCAAGGGCGTGGGGTTCATGGAAAACCGGGTGGAATGGCATTACAAATCACCCAATCCCGAACAGCTGGCCGAGGCGCTGGCCGGTCTTGCGGAGAACGGCGATGCGTAGCGCCTTCATCGAAGAACTGGTGGCGCTGGCCGCGGTCCACGACAACATCGCGCTGATTGTTGGTGATCTGGGGTTCGGGGTGATCGAGCCTTTCGCTGATCGCTTCCCCGATCGCTTCTTCAACGCCGGGGTAGCCGAACAGAACATGGCCAGCATGGCCGCGGGCATGGCCAGCGAAGGCTATCACGTCTTCACCTACTCTATCGCCAATTTCCCGACCTTTCGCTGTGCCGAGCAGATCCGTAACGATATTGCCTATCACGGCCTGCCGGTGACGACGGTCGCGGTCGGCGCGGGGCTGGCCTATGGCTCGCTGGGCTATTCGCACCACGCGGTGCAGGATTATGCGCTGATGCGCGCGATGCCGGGAATGATGATCGCCGCGCCAGGCGATCCACTGGAGGTCCGTGCCTGCCTGCGTTGGCTGGTCGCCAATCCCGGGCCGTCTTATCTGCGGCTCGGCAAGTCCGGCGACCCCCGGTTTCACGATGCCGTACCCGACATAGAGCCCGGCAAGTGGCTTACCTTGCGCGACGGCGACCGGATTCTGCTGTCAACCGGCGCGGCGCTGGGCGCGGCCCTGGCGAGGGCGCAAAGCAGCCACCAAGGTTTCGGCGTCTGCTCGTTGCCGCTGTGGGGCATGGCGACCAAGGCCAGCCAGCTGGATCAGGCAAGCACGGCCCAAACAGTCATCGCGATGGAAGATCATCTCGCCGACGGCGGGTTCGGATCGTGGCTATGGGAAGCGGTATCTGCGGACCCGGCCATCGCCGCGCGGATCAGCTCGATCGCGCTTTCAGATACCGTTTGCGGCCAGGTAGGCAGCCAGGCCGCGCTCAATGCCATAGGGGGCCTGACGTGCACACAATGACCCAGATCCATTCCGACCAGACGGCCAGTGACGCCGAGCGCCGTGCTCTGGTAGTGGCAATGGCGCGCGACTATTTCGCCGCGCGCGAGCCTGCGCCGTTCATTCCGGGCGAAACATATATCCCGCCTTCGGGCAAGGTTGTCGATGCCGAGGATTGCGCGACCCTGGTCGATGCCTCGCTCGATATGTGGCTTACCGCCGGGCGCTATGCGGATCGATTCGAAAGCGAGCTGGCCGGGCGGTTTGGCCGCAAGCATGCCAAGCTCACCGTTTCCGGCTCTGCGGCCAACCTGCTTGCCTTCGCTACTTTCACCAGCTGGAAGCGCGGTGCCAAGGCGCTGAAGCCCGGCGATGAAGTGATTACGGTTGCGGCCGGATTCCCGACAACGGTTGCGCCGATCGTCCAGTATGGCTGCATCCCGGTGTTCGTTGACATCGATCTGGCTACTCACAACGTGAACGTCGATTTGCTGGAAGCGGCAATCACCGAGCGGACCCGCGCCGTGATGATCGCGCATTCGCTGGGCAACCCCTTCGACGTGGTGCGCGTCGCAGAGATCTGTCGGCGTCGCGGGCTGATTCTGATCGAGGACTGCTGCGACGCGTTTGGCGCAACGGCCGATGGCCGCAACGTCGGTACCTTCGGTGATGTCGCCACGCTCAGCTTCTATCCCGCCCACCACATTACGATGGGCGAAGGCGGGGCGGTTCTGATGGACGCTTCGGGCCTTGCCAAGGTTTGCGAATCGTTCCGCGACTGGGGCCGCGATTGCTATTGCGCGCCGGGCAAGGACAACACCTGCAACAACAGGTTCGGCTGGCGGCTTGGCGAGCTGCCCGAAGGCTATGATCACAAATACACCTACAGCCACATCGGCTATAACATGAAGGTGTCTGACATGCAGGCGGCGCTGGGTTGCAGCCAGCTGGGCAAGCTCGATCATTTCATCGCCCGTCGCCGTGAAAACTTCGCCGGGCTGGAGCGTCGCCTGCGCGAGCGCGGGCTTGATCGCTGGTTTCACTTGCCAGAGCCGACGCCCGGCACCGATCCAAGCTGGTTCGGCTATCTGATGACCGTGCGCGACGATAAGGGGATAGATCGCAACACGCTGGTCAAGCAGCTGGAGGCACGTAAGGTTGGCACCCGGCTGTTGTTCGCGGGCAATTTGACCCGTCAGCCAGCCTTTCGCGATGTCAACTACAGGGTGCATGGCGAGCTGACCCAGACCGACAAGGTGATGCGCGATGCCTTCTGGCTGGGGGTCTGGCCGGGGATCGACGATCCGCGAATGGACTACATGGTCGCTACGCTTGAGGCGGTGACGCGCGAAATTCGCGTCGGCGCTTAACAGGTTCTTTACCACGAATTGCGAAGAATGTCCGAATGAAAGCGATCATTCTTGCGGGCGGTTTCGGAACGCGGCTGGCCGAGGAAACCTCGGTCCGGCCCAAACCGATGATTGAAATCGGGGGACGGCCGATCCTGTGGCACATCATGAAGATCTACGCCCAGCATGGGGTTAAGGACTTCATCATTTGCCTTGGGTACAAGGGGTACATGATCAAGGAATATTTTTTCAACTATTCCTTGCATATGTCAGACCTGACCATCGATCTGCGCAACGGTTCCACCAATGTTCATCGCAATTCATGCGAAGATTGGCGGATATCCCTGATCGACACCGGCGAAACGACGATGACCGGCGGCCGCCTGCGCCAGGCGCTGCAGTATCTGGACGACGATGACGATGATTTCTGCCTGACCTATGGCGACGGCGTGAGCGATTGCGACATTGGCGAGGCGATCCGGTTCCACAAGCAGCACGGCCGCCTGGCGACCGTTACTGCGGTGCGGCCCGCCAGCCGGTACGGCCAGCTCGACCTCGATGGCAACCAGGTGCGTGCCTTCGCCGAAAAGCCCGTCGATGAAGGCGGCTGGATCAATGGCGGGTTCTTCGTACTGAACCGCCAGGTTGCGCCTTATCTTGGCAACAGCGATGCCTGCGTCTGGGAGCGCGAGCCGCTGGAGCAGCTGGCCGAGCGCGGCGAACTGCGATCCTTTTTTCACGATGGGTTCTGGCAGCCGATGGACACCCTGCGCGACCGCCAGATGCTGGAGGCGATGTGGGAGAAGCAGGAGGCGGCATGGCGGACCTGGCATTAGGCGCAGCAGGCGCGCCCGATCCCCGTTTCTGGCGCAACCGCCGGGTTCTCTTGACCGGCCATACCGGTTTCAAGGGCAGCTGGTTGCTGCTGTTGCTCAAAGGACTGGGTGCCAGGGTCAGCGGGTTTTCACTTGCGCCGGATACCACGCCGGCGATGTTCGATCAGATTGGCGGCAGTGGTCTGTGCGGACACCACATTGGCGACATCCGCGATGCGGCGCTTGTTGCCCAGCTGATCCGCAAGGTTGACCCGGAGGTGGTGCTGCACCTTGCCGCACAGCCGCTGGTCCGCCGTTCCTATGTCGATCCGCTCGAAACTTTTTCGATCAACGTCATGGGCACGGCCAATGTGTTGCAGGCGGCGCGCGAGGCGCCCAGCCTGCGCGCCATCGTCTCTGTCACCACCGACAAATGTTATGAAAACGATGGTCGTCGCGCTCGCTTCCACGAGGACGACCGATTGGGCGGGCACGATCCCTATTCGAACAGCAAGGCCTGCGCGGAACTGGTCAGCCAGTGCTTTCGCGATTGCTTCTTCGCGGATCGCGGCGTCGGGCTGGCCACCGCGCGCGCCGGCAATGTGATCGGCGGCGGCGATTATTCAAGCGACCGGCTGGTGGTCGATGCCGTCGCCGCGCTCGCCGTCGGCCGCGATCCGGAAATCCGCAATCCCGATGCCACCCGCCCCTGGCAGCACGTGCTTGATCCGCTGACCGGCTACCTGCTGCTTGCCGAGCGGTTGCACCAGGATCCCGCCGGCTATGCGGGAAGCTGGAACTTTGGCCCCAAAGGCGACGCACCCGTGCGCCGCGTGGTCGAACTGCTCGCCTCCGCCTGGGGCCGCGAGGGCGTGTTCGAACGGCAAGGCGGTATGCATCCCCATGAGGCGGCAACGCTCGCGCTCGATTCGACCAAAGCGCAACAAGCGCTCGGCTGGCAACCGCGCTTCACGCTGGAGCAGGCTGTCGCGGCAACCGCAGAATGGTATCGGTCAGTCAATGCCGGAGCGGACCCGGCCGCGCTCAGCCGCGAGCAGATCGCCAGGTATGGCGCGCAGCTCCCTGCAGCCGAGGACAGGGCCGCGGCATGAATTCGCCGTGTTCGGTGCTGGTAACCGGAGCCGGCGGATTTGTTGGTGCCGCCACGGTCCGCGCGGCGCTGGCCGCAGGACACCGGGTTACCGCGATGGTCCGCAAGCCTGGCGCGACCAGACTGATCGGGATGACCGGCGACCTTACGGTACGCGCGGTCGATCTTTCGAACAGCGCGGCGGTTGCCACGGCGCTTGGCCAGGCGCGCGCCGACGTGGTCATCCACACCGCCTGGGAAGGCATTGGCGGCCCCAGCCGGGCTGGCGACATTCAGTTCGAGAATATCCGCACCACCCTGGCGCTGGTCGATGCCGCGATTGCAGCCGGCGCGCGCAAATTCGTCGGGTTCGGATCGCAGGCGGAATATGGCCGGTTTGACCGCCGCGTGACCGAACTCGATTTGCCGCAACCGACAATGCTTTACGGCGCGGCAAAGCTTTCTACCCTGCACCTTGCCCGGCAACGCTGCGAGGCGGCGGGAATCGATTTCGCCTGGCTGCGGCTCTACGGGGTCTATGGCCCTGGCGATAATCCCAACTGGCTGATCCCGGCGGCCGCCGCGTCGTTGGCGCAGGGGATTGCCCCGAAATGCACCCTCGGCACCCAGCTGTGGGACTATCTGCATATCGATGATGCGGCCGCCGCCACGCTTGCAGTGGCCATGGCCGAGCAGGGCACCGGTGTCTTCAATCTTTCAAGCGGCGCGCCGATCGCCGTGCGCGCAATCATCGAGCGGCTGCGCGATCTGCTGGCCCCGGGTCTGGCGTTGACGTTCGGGGAGATTCCCTTTGGCCCGGCGCAGATCATGCACCTTGAAGGAGACCACAGCCGCATCAGCGCGCTGACCGGCTGGATGCCGAAGATCGACATCTGGGCCGGACTGGCAGGGGTCGCAGCCGATCTGCAGGCAGCGGCATGAACCTTTCCCGCCCAGCCGTGAGCGAGGTCGGCCGCTTCGCGCTGTTTCTTGTCGCCGGCATGATAAACACGCTGTTCGGTTATGGCGTTTTCGCGCTGCTCACCGCGCTTGGCTTTGCGGAAACCGCTGCCGTGGTAATGGCGACCGCTGCCGGGGTGCTGTTCAATTTCCGCACGTTCGGCACGGTGTTTGCCGCGCGCGGGCTGGCACGGCTGCCGCACTTCATTGCCGTTTATGCAGTGCTGACCTTGCTCAACATTGCGATTCTGGCAACCGCGCGCGGCGCCGGACTTGGTCCCTACCTTGGTGAGGCGGCGGCGCTGTGCGTGGTGACCCCGCTGACTTTCCTGGCGCTTCGTTTCATTGTCTTCAACACGCGTGGCGAGGCTTCAACCCGCAAATGATCGCCGCCCGCAAGCTCTTGACAGCATGTTAACCATCCCGGCGGTAGCGTCCCGGGCATGAAGACGATCTCGATCATCTCGCCATGCTGGAACGAGGCCGATAATGTCGAGACCTGCCGGACCGCGGTGAAAGCGCTGTTCGCGGCGGAAGGCCCGTTGGCCGGTTATCGCTGCGAACACATCTTTTCCGACAACGATTCCTCCGACGGGACGGTCGAGCTGCTGCGGGCGATGGCGGCGGACGATCCGGACATGAAAGTTATCCTCAACGCGCGCAACTATGGCCCGTTCCGATCGAATTTCAACGCGCTGTGCGCCGCCACCGGCGATGCGGTGCTGGTGTTTCTGCCGGTCGATCTGCAGGACCCGCCCGAGATGATCGTGGAGTTCGTGCGGCTGTGGGAAAGCGGGGTAGAGGTTGTTGCCGGCGCGCGCGCCAACCGCGAGGAATCGCTGCTGTTGCGGGCTTGCCGAGGCGCCTTCTATCGGCTGGTGCGGACCATGTCGGAAATTGATATGCCGCTTGACGTTGGCGAGTTCCAGCTGCTTGACCGCAAGGTCTGGCGGGCGGTGATCAGCCACGATGACCATTATCCCTATATTCGCGGGATCATCGCCTCGGTAGGGTTTCGCCGGGTGATCGTTCCTTACACCTGGGCAGCGCGCAAGCGCGGACTGTCCAAGAACAACCTGCCACGGCTGATTGACCAGGCACTGAACGGCATTATCTCATTCACCAACGTTCCGCTGCGGCTGTGCACGATGGGCGGCATCATCCTTGCCACGCTGTGTTTTCTTTACGCCTTTGTGGCGATCGGAATGTGGCTGATCGTACCCAGCCACGCACCGCGCGGAACAATGACACTGATCGTGGCGCTGTTTTTCCTGTCCGGCGTGCAGATGAGTTTTCTGGGCATCCTTGGCGAATATGTCACTTCGATTCATTCACAGGTGCGCAAGCGACCACTGGTGGTGGAACGCGAGCGGATCAACATGGATCAGGCCGCACCGTCTGCGACACCGGACAACCCGGTTCACGCCATGCTTCAGAAACTGACGGACGCAGCCTGATGGCAAGCGCGGCTGCAACGGTGCAGCTGCCGCGCACGCGGTCCAAAACTGCGGTTCCCGCGACCCGTCTGGCGGCGGGGGTTCTGGCACTGTTCGGGCTGGATAACAGCCTACTGCTCGGCTTTCTGGGGTTTCCCCCCTGGTTGGCAGGCGCCGTGATGCTGGCCGGCGGCTTGCTCTTGTTCAGGATTGCCGACCGGCGAGCAGCGCATTGCCCCGCCATCCCGCTTTCGACACTTGGCTGCGCACTTGCGGTTGCACTGCTGCTGCTGCTGCTTGGCGGAGAGGGACGGGTGTTTTACGCCAACCCTGACTGGCAGGTGCGCGATGCGGTGCTGGCTGATCTGGCCGGGCATCACTGGCCCTTTGCCTATGCGATCGGGGGACAAACCTATCTGCTGCGCGCGCCACTGGGGATGTATCTGCTGCCAGCCCTGGCCGGAAAGGGTGCCCTTCTCGACCTGGCGCTGCTCGCTTCCAACACGGTTCGGCTGGCAGGAATCCTGGCGCTGGGTTCTTGCCTGTTCAACCGTGCGGGTCAGCGCTGGATAGCGCTCGGCGCATTCCTGATCTTCAGCGGCTGGGATGCCGTGGGCGTGTTGCTGCACGCCGGGCAAGGCATTCCCGCAGTGTGGGATCACATCGAAGCATGGAACATGGGCCTGCAATACAGTTCAACCATCACGCTTGCGTTCTGGGCACCCAATCATGCGATTGCCGGCTGGACCTGCGCGGTCATGTACCTGTTGTGGCGCCGCGGACTGATGCCGATCGGAATGTTTGCCGCCGCAGTGCCATTGATCGCGCTCTGGTCACCCCTGGCGGCAATCGGGACAGTGCCGTTTGTGATCGAGGCCGGAATAACGACGCTGCGGACGCGCAATTTCGATTGGCGCGATGTCGCGCTGGCCAGTGTGGCGCTTGCGCTGGCGCTGCCCGGCCTGTGGTTCCAGCACCTCGATTCCGGCTCATTGCCAATGCGCTGGCGTGAAATTCCTCCTGGCATCCTCTCGATCCTGTGGTTGCTCGAAATTGCGCCACTGGCGTTGATCGCCTGGGAAGCCCAAGCCGAAGACGCGCGTGGACGATTGCCGCTGCTGATCGCGGTGGGAAGCCTTATGATTTTGCCATTCGCGCAGATTGGCGAAAGCGCGGATTTGCAAATGCGCGGCGCGATCATGCCGCTGACAATACTCGCGTTTGCATTCATCGGCGCTTTGACAGGCATAAAACGCCATCCAGACCGAACCGCGGTGCTGCGCATGGTAGCCCTGGTCGTGCTGGCAATCGGATCGATCACCCCCATGCTTGAGGTGCGGCGCGCGCTGATCGAGCCAGCCACGCCACCACCGCTCTGTTCGCTGGCCGGCGTTTGGCACCGCCAGTCGGGGCGAGCCGCACCCTATGGCGCTTATCTGGCGCGAACCCGGGCGCTACCGGTCTGGCTGGCAGGGGCACCGGTTGAGGCCGGGCTCAACGAACCCGGACGCTGCTGGGCTGGTGTCTGGCCCTCACCCCGCTTCGCAAAGTGAGCCGGACGATGACAATGACGAACATCGCAAAGGACGATCCCATGCAGGCCGCACCGATCGCCGCCCCCGAGGCGATGAAGCCCATTCCGGTCCGGGTTCGCGCTGGACAGGCTGTTCGGTGGCTGGCGCGAGGCGCGAATCCTGCCACGCGGCAATGACGCAGGCGCGATCGCCAACAAGCTGGTGATCCTCTCGCTGCGACAGTTCAAGCCTTCGCCGCACATGGTCTGGCGCGTGCCGCTTGGGCTGGCGGTGGCGCCGTTCGCAGGGATAGCGGTGCTCGCCGCGCACGTCAGCTTTGCGTTTGGGCTTGGATCGCCCGACGATCCGCTGGGCTATGCTGTAATCGCGACCAAATAGGTCACGAAACCCGGCTGCTTACCCGCCGCGCAGTGGCCGAACCGGGCCATTGCAGCGCTTTGCCGTGGGCACGGCATCAGCCCGGTCAGGGGCAACCACATAAAGGTAGAAGCGGAAGCCATCGTATCCTGCCGGATAGGCGGCAAAGCGCTGCGCAAAGGGCACGTGCCGTTCAAGCGGAACGTCGGAAAGTATGTAATAGCGCCCGTGTGCGCGTGCGTATTGATCGAGTATCGAGGAAACTTCTTCCGCAGAATAATCCGCGCTGAAATTCCAGCGCATGAAATCTTCCACGCAATCGCGACCGACCGGCTGAAACACCATGCCGTTAATCGCCGCCACGCCCTGCCCGCGCGAATCGCGAAAGGCGAACCATTGTTTGTGGACCAGGCCGCGCGCGCGAATTTCGGCGGCGGCAAGATCAGCCGTGTCGAACGGCTTTGCAGCCGCCACCATGACCGAGGTCAATCCGCAGATTGCCGCAATCGCCAGCCACATCTGGAAAAGTCGCCCGCTGCGCAGTCCTTGGCCGCGGCGCAGCCAGACCAATGCGATCAGCAGCAGCGCGATCATGAACAGGTGGCGCGGCGCCAATGGATAAATGGCGATGCTGAACCCGAAAGTTATCGCAACGAAGCCGAAAAATGCAATTGCGTGATCGCGATACGGCACGATCTCGGCCTTGACCACCGCATAGAACAGCACGCCCCCCACCGGCAGCAGCAAGACCGGCGCAGCGGAATTCCATTGCAGCGCCCCTCCGTTCCATTGCAGCGGGAAGCCAATCGTGGCCACCCGTGCTATCCACAGCCCGATGCCGTTGGCCAGCGGCGCGGCCTGCAACGCGGGGCGTATGTCGGGCGCGGGGTGAACCGTCCAGCCGGCGATCAGCCCGCTTGCCGCCAGCAGCGCCACTCCAGGCCACCACAGCCGCTTTTCACGCCAGCGCAGAAAACACAGCCCGATGGCCAGAACGCCGAACAGAAAATCGCATTGCGGCAGGAATGCAATTGCAAGCCACACCGCCCGCCGGCGGTGCCACAGCGCCGTGGCCAGCAGCACCAACGCAACGCCCATGGTCAGGCTGCGTGACAGCGTCAAAAACTCGAACAGCACGAACTGGGACAGCGCCACAAGCAGCCGCTCAAAGCGCGAGAACGGGGCCGCGAACAGCACCAGCGACTGGACCACCACCGCCATGAGCAGCGCCGCCACCGGCAGCGCCAGCAGTGGATCGGGCAGAACCGCCGCCAGTCCGCGCAGCAACAGATACCACGGCGCGGGATGCCCTTCGTAACGCAGATTTGCCAGCAGATCGGAAAGCGACGGCGATTGAACCGCAATTTGCAGCGCCTGCCACTCGTCCAGCCATGGTTTGTGCGTGAAGATCAGCCAAATCTGCAGCGCGGCCACCACGGCGATCGCAACGAGCCACCCGATCGAATTGGCCAGCAGCCGATCGACCACGCCAACGCCCGGCAATGCGCGCAAATCATCAGCCATGAGTCAGGCAGAAATCGGCGTCATCGTCGCTTCCCCGGCGTCGATCAGCGATATCCGCCGGCCCTTGCAGGAATTGCGATGGATAGGGGCAGTACCATTGCACAGGCCGACGGTCAGATCCGACATATGTTCGGAGTGGTTGAAGAGATGCTCCTCGATCATGCAACCCTTGTAGCCCAGGCAAGTGATAAAGTCCTTAACCCTAATTCGGGCGCCCCGTGGCTGGTCGATATCCATGACTGGGCACTGCCCCCGCCAACGAGGCGCGGCCGACGTGCGCACCAATGACGAACGCTTCGATTTACCCACAATCTGTTCGGTGTCTACCGTCCCGGCCTGATATTTGCTACGCCGACTACCGCGCAGCAGCTTGACCCGGCGGTCTATTCCTTGATCCCGGGTTCGGATTCGCGGCGTCTGATTGGCTTGTCGTTCGGCGCGCGGCTCCAGGCGTGGGAGAATGGAGGATGGAACCCAAGGCACCCCGTGCCCTTTTTGTGGGGCACCGCCACTGCCGCGCTTGCTGCGCTGTGCACGGCCCGGGCCGATGGCGCGGACGTGCGTGGCTATTTCCGCTGGCCGCAGTTGACCGCACCACCTTCAAGCGCAGCCCCGAACCCGGCGCGGTTCACCCTGGCCAGGTCGCGCGCGCCAATTCAATCTGACAGCAGGAGCAAGCACCATGGCGACCATCGACCTTACCCGCCGGACCATGCTGGCCGGAACCGCAGTCGGGCTGACGCTTTCGCCGGGCCTGGTCCGCGCCGCCACCAAAGCACGGCGCGCGCTGCCCAAGGGCTTTCTGTGGGGCGCTGCGACCGCCGGGCACCAGGTGGAAGGCGACAACATCAATTCAGACACCTGGCTGTTCGAACAGGTCAAGCCGACGCTGTTTTCCGAACCGTCCGGCTCAGCCTGCGACAGCTATCACCGCTATGGAGAAGACATGGACATCGCCCGGAACATCGGGTTCAACTGCTATCGGTTCGGGGTTGAATGGGCCCGGATCGAGCCGGCCAGGGGCGAGTTTTCCAACGCCGCGCTCGACCATTACGAGCGGATGATCGATGCCTGCCACAAGCGCGGCCTGGCCCCGGTGCTGACTTACAGCCACTTCACCACGCCGCGCTGGTTCGCGGCGATGGGCGGTTTCGAAGTTGGGGACAGCGTCGACCTGTTCGCCCGCTTTTGCGAGCGGGTGACCAATGCCTTTGGTGACCGGATCGCCCTGGCCGCGACGTTCAACGAACCCAACGTCGTGTACCACATCCGCTCGATCCCCGAATTCAAGATGGTGGCGGCCCTGGCCGAGGCGATGAAATCCGCTGCGGCCCGCGCGTCGGGCTCTGATCGGTTCAGTTCGACCGTGTTCACCGACCCCGCCCTGTTCGAAACGAACATGATCGCCGCGCACAAGGCGGGCTATCAGGCGATCAAGGCCGGCCCCGGGGACTTCCCCGTTGGCGTGACGCTGGCCATGACCGACGAGCAAGGGGTGGGCGCAGGCCATCTTGCCGCGCAAATGGAGCGCGAAAGGTACGACGCCTGGCTGAAGGCCGCTGGCGAGAGCGACTTCGTTGGCGTTCAGACCTATACCCGCAATCTGGTTGGCCCCAGCGGCAACCTGCCGGTTCCGGCGGCTTCCGAAAAAACCCAGATGGGTTACGAATTCTATCCGCCTGCGGTCGGCGGCGCGATTCGCTATGCCGCCAGGGTCAGCGGCAAGCCGGTCTATGTCACTGAAAACGGCGTCGCGACCGAGGATGACAACCGCCGCATCGCCTATATCGACGGCGCGCTGGCCGAAGTGCGCAAATGCCTTGACGATGGCATCGACGTGCGCGGCTATATCCACTGGTCGCTGCTCGACAACTTCGAATGGAACTTCGGTTATCGCCCCAAATTCGGCCTGGTGTCAGTCGATCGCACCACCTTCAAACGCACGGTCAAGCCCAGCGCGTTGCATCTGGGGAAATATGCCAAGACCAACCGGATTTGAGATTTTCTTGCAATACTTTGAGTTAAACGGCTATTTTCGAAGAAAAATTTTCTGAAATCGTTCAATGCTGGTCCGGCGCGGGTTCGCTGCCGCTGCAACCGACCAGGAAGTCGAAATCGGCGCCGTCGTTCGCCTGGTTGACGTGTTCGACATAGAGTTTGGCGAAACCGCGCTCTGGCGCAGCGCCGCCTGAAGTCCATGCGGCGCGGCGGCGAGCCAGTTCCTCGTCGCTCACTTCCAGCGTCAGGCGCCGAGCGGGAACATCGAGTTCGATCCAGTCGCCTTCCCTAACCAGCGCCAGCGTGCCGCCGACGGCAGCTTCGGGTGAGACGTGCAGCACCACCGCGCCGGAGGCGGTGCCGCTCATCCGGCAGTCAGAAATGCGGACCATGTCGGTAACGCCCTGCTTCAACAGCTTGCGCGGGATTGGCATATTGCCCAGCTCCGGCATTCCGGGATAGCCGCGCGGGCCGCAGTTCTTCATGACCAGCACCGAATCCGCCGTCACATCCAGATCGGGATCGGCCAGGCGGCGGTGCATTTCCTCGGCGTTCTCGAACACCACCGCCCGGCCGCGGTGCTGGAGCAAATCCTGCTGCGCCGCAGAAGGCTTGATCACAGCGCCATCGGGACAAAGGTTGCCGCGCAGAACGGCAAGGCCGGAATTGCGCATCAGCGGATCGGCGAAAGTGCGGATCACGTCGCGGTTCCAGCATTTCGCCTGGGCGTTGTTGTCCCAGATCGACCGGCCGGTAACGGTCAGCGCGTCCTTGTGAAGCAGGCCGTTTTCGCCCAGCTCGCGCAGCACCGCCGGCACGCCGCCGGCTTCGTGGAAGTCCTGCATCAGGTGCTCGCCCGATGGCTGGATGTTGACCAGCGTCGGGACCGAGCTGCCCAGCCGGTCCCAGTCGTCGATCGTCATCTCAACGCCGATGCGGCGGGCTATCGCGGTCAGGTGGATGATCGCATTGGTCGATCCGCCGATCGCGGCGTTGACGCGGATCGCGTTTTCGAACGCATCCCGGGTCAGGATGTCGCTCATCAGCACCTGCTGACGCACCAGTTCGACGATCCGCCGTCCGGCCATCCGGGCCAGCACGTTGCGGCGGGCATCGCTGGCGGGAATCGCGGCATTCTCGGGCAAGCCGATCCCCAGCGCCTCAACCATCGATGCCATGGTCGAGGCCGTGCCCATGATATTGCAGCTACCGTTGGAGCGGTTAAGCCCGCTTTCGAGGTCAGCCATCTCGTCCTGGCCGATCTCGCCCTTGCGGAACTCATCAGCCAGCTTCCACATGTCGGCAATGCCAAGCCGCCGGCCCCGGAATGATCCGTTCAACATCGGCCCGCCGGACACGCCGATGGCCGGCACGTTGACACTGGCCGCGCCCATCAGCAGCGCGGGCGTGGTCTTGTCGCAGCCCATCAGCAACACCACCCCGTCGACCGGGTTGGCACGGATGGACTCCTCCACGTCCATGCTGGTGAGGTTGCGCAGGAACATCGCGGTGGGCCGGGTCAGCGTTTCACCGGGCGAGGTAACGGGGAATTCCGCCGGAACCCCGCCCGCTTCCAGAATGCCCATGCGGACGTGTTCGGCCAGAACGCGAAAGTGCGAATTGCACGGCGTAAGCTCTGACCAGGTGTTGCAGATGCCGATGACGGGGCGACCATCGAAATGATCGCCCGGCACACTGCGGCTGCGCACCCAACTGCGATCGACAAAGCCTTTCAGCCCTGATCCGCCGAACCAGGATTGCGAGCGCAGAGAAGGCTTGCCGTCATCGGTCATCGCGCGGTTCCTTTTTCTTGAATGTGTCAGCCCATAAGCGCTGCAACAAGCTGCGCAGTCTGCTCGCGGTGCGGGGCCAGAATCGATTCAATCCCGGAATCGTCGGCCAGTTCGACATAGGCGCGCGGGTTCGAGAATTCGAGGAAGCCCTCGATCCCGTGGTGGCGGCCATTGCCGCTGTGCCCAACCCCGCCAAAGCCAAGATTGGCCTGCGCGCCGTGCAGCGCCGCGCAGTTGACGGTGAAGCCGCCCGAAGAGGTGTGGCTGCGCACCCGTTCGACCAGGTCCGGCTGGCCCGAATACATGTAGATGCCCAGCGGGCGTTCACCCTGCTGGATACGGGCAATCACCTCGCCAATATCATCATAGGTATAGACCGGCAGGATGGGGCCGAAGACTTCCGTGGTTGAAACCCCGGCGTCGAGCGGCGGGTTGACCGCCAGTGTGAAGGGCATCCGGCAGCCGTTTTCGCTGCTGGCGGCCGACCCGAATTCGATCAGGCTTTGCGGGCTGCGTGTCCGCAGTTCCTCAACCATGGCCTGCAGACGTCCCCACTGCCGCTTGTTGATCACGTTGCAAACGTCGGGATCGGTGGTGTAGTCGGTGAACAGCGCATCCATCTGCTGACGCACCAGATCAATGAATTCCGCCTGCTTGGCACGCGGGACGAAAACGTGATCGGCGTTGATACATATCTGGCCGTTCTTGGCGATCTTGACGCCCAGCACGTTGCGCACGTTCTTGGCGGTGACCGCATCTTCGGTGAACACCACCGGGTTCTTGCCGCCCAGTTCCAGCGTGACCGGGATCAGGTTTTCCGCCGCCTTCAGCGCGACTTCGCGCCCGATCCGGGTGTTACCGGTGTAAAGCAGGTGGTCCCAGCGCAGCGTGCTGAAGTGGCTGGCGAGCGGGATTCCGCCGGTGACGACGGCAACCTGTTCAGGTGCGAAGGTGGCGGCGATCATTTCCTTCATCAGTTCGCCGCAGGCCGGAACCTGTTCTGACGGCTTGATGATCACCCGGTTGCCCGCAGCCAGCATTTCGATCAGCGGACCAAACGAGATATCGAAGGGGAAGTTCCAGGCGGACAGGTTGCCGATCACGCCCTTGGGCTGGTTGCGGATATAGGCAACCGAGCTGCCATAGAGTTCGGGCGAGAGCGGGCGTTCGTCACGCTGCATCCAGGTGGCGAGGTTTTCCATCGCCATCTGCGCGCGCTCTATCACGTTGAAAAAGTCGAACAGGGTCGTGGTCAGCGCCGGGTGGTTGCCATAATCGGCATTGAGCGCGGCAACGATCCGTTCGTGATTGCTCGCCACCATGCCGGGAATGCGACCGATCAGTTCAAGCCGTTCTTCCAGACTGGGTTCGGGATTGGCGAGATAGGCGGCGCGCTGCGCGTCGAACAGGCGGTGAAGCTCGGCAATCGCCTGGGTGTCGTCCTGGTCCATTTCAGTATCTCTCCCTATGGTCTGGTCTATTCCAGTGTGAGCCAAGATTGCGCCAATCCCGGTCGTCAGGATTGACCCATAGCGCCAGAAATTGACTTCATGCATCGCCGCTTCTGATTTTTGAGCGCCCCCCCCGCTTCGAAAAGTCAATTGGCTGCCAGCAAAGGCTGATAGTCTTGTGGCAAAGTGGAGGATGCCATGCGCAAATTACTTTTGACCGGGGCTTGCTGTTCAGCACTTGCAGCGTTCGGATTGTGGCCAAGTGCTGACAAGACCGCGATCGGCGGCGGTGCGGCTGCCAACGCTGCGATTCCGGGGGATGCGGCTGAATCCGCAGCCATGCCGACCCGGGTGTTCTGGGGCGACACTCACCTTCACACCAGCCAGTCGCTAGACGTGTTCCTGTTCGGCACGCCCAACGCCACGGCGGAAACCGCTTATCGCTTTGCCCGCGGCGAAACGGTGACCAGCCCGGTTACCGGAAAGCCGTGGAAACTGTCACGACCGCTCGACTTTCTGGTGGTTTCGGATCACGCCGAGATGCTCGGTGCGACCGTACGACTGTTCCAGGGTGATGCAGCGCTGGCCGCAACGCCAACCGGCAAGGCCCTGTTGGCCGAGGCCGGGGGAACCAGCTCAGCTGATCTGATGCGGGTCTATGACTATCTGGTCAATGTCGGCGCGGGGCATGGGAAGCCCGGTTCGGTCACCCTCACCGACGTGCTGCGCGATATGCATGGCGGTGAACAACGGCGCGGGCCGTGGAATGACGCGATCGCTGCTGCCGAACGCTACAACGAGCCGGGCAAATTTACCGCCTTCGTCGGCTGGGAATGGTCATCGCAGCCGGGCGGCGGCAATCTTCACCGCATCATCTTTACCCCCGACGGTCCTGACAAGACGCAGCAGTTCCTGCCCTTCAGCCGGATCGAAAGTGATCAACCCGAAAAGCTGTGGGAATGGCTGGATGCGACCAGCAAACGGACCGGGGCAAGTTTCACCGCCATTCCGCACAACGCCAACCTCAGCGCGGGCCTGATGTTTTCCGAAAGCATGAGCGACGGCAAGCCGATCACCGCCGCCTATGCGCGTGAGCGGGCCAAGTGGGAACGCGTGGTTGAGGCGACGCAAATCAAGGGTGACAGCGAAACCCACCCCGCGCTGTCAGGCAATGACGAGTTCGCCGATTTCGAGCGCTACAGCTATCTGTTGATGCCCAACGGCCCCAAGGCTCCGCCCAACCGCAGCGATTACGTCCGTTCGGCCCTGCGTCGCGGACTGGAGATTGAGCGGCGAACCGGGGTCAATCCTTTCAAGCTGGGCATGATCGGATCGAGCGACAGCCACACGGGTATGTCGGCGATTGAGGAAACGGCTTTCGCAGGCAAGGCGCAGCACGATGCCGAACCAGAGGTTCGCGGCGGGCCGTCCGGGATCGGATCCTCACGCGGGTGGGATATGCAGGCGGCCGGCATCGTCGGCGTCTGGGCGCCGCACAACGATCGCCGGTCGATCTTCGACGCCTTCACCCGGCGAGAGGTCTATGCCTCAACCGGGCCGCGGATCACGGTGCGGATGTTTGGCGGGTTCGGCTTTACCCGCGCCGACCTGGGCGTCGAGCGGATGGCCCGCGCCGGTTATGCGCGCGGCGTGCCGATGGGCGGTGAACTGACCGATCGCGGCGCGGCCCCTCAGTTCCTCGTCGCGGCGCTCAAGGATCCGATGGGCGCAAACCTTGACCGGGTGCAGATGGTCAAGGGCTGGGTAGACGCCAGGGGCGTTTCGCACGAAAAGATCTTCGACATCGCTTGGTCGGGCAATCGCAAGCCCGGAGCCGACGGCAAGCTGCCCTCCGTTGGCAACACGGTGGACCTCAAGACCGGGCAGGTCACCAACTCGATTGGCGCGGTGCAGTTCCAGACGCTGTGGCGCGATCCCGATTACAAGCCGGGGCAGAAGGCGTTCTACTATCTGCGCGTGCTGCAGATCCCGACCGCGCGCTATTCACTGCTCGACGCGATCGCGCTGGGGATCGATCCGGCCAAGACCAGGCATCCCGCGACAATCCAGGAACGCGCCTATACCTCGCCGATCTGGCTCGACGGCCCGGCCAAGCGCAAATAGCCAACGAAAAGGGGGAGAGGTGATCGCTCACCCCTCCCCCCATTCTCTGTCAGGATTGCCCGCTTCAGTAGCCGGGCTGCCCCTTCGCCGCCTTGGGATCATCAAGCCCGCGTGCGGCATCAAAGGCCTGCTTCGCCCCTTCGCGCAGGAAGTTCGCGTCAGACCCGATCGAGGAAAACTGGAAGCCGTCTTCCAAGGCAGCGCGCGACAAGGCCGCGTTGTATCCAAACATTCCGGCGGCAATCCCGGCATCGGCGCAGGCCTGCTTGATCTGGTCAACCGCTTCAATGAAGGCCGGATCACCGAACGATCCCGGCGTGATGCCAATGCCATAGCACAGGTCCATCGGGCCGATGAACAGGCCGTCCAGCCCCGGCGTGGCGGCAATCGCCTTGACGTTGGCCAGCCCTTCGCGGGTTTCGATCATCGCGACGCAGGCGATCTGGGAATTGGCGGTGGCCAGGTATTCAAACCCTTCCAGCATGGCGTCACGCATCGGCCCGCACGAGCGGGTGCCCTGCGGCGGATAGCGGCAGGCGGCAACGGCCTGCGCGGCTTCTTCGGCGGTGTTGACCATCGGCACGATCACCCCGTGCCCGCCGGCATCAAGCGCGCGGCCAATCTGCCCGGCATCATTGCTGGTAACCCGCACCAGCACAGTCGCCTTGGTTCCCGACAGCGCGGGAACCAGCCCCAGCAGATCCGAATACGAGATAAGACCGTGCTGCAAATCGATGCACACCCAGTCAAACCCCATCCGCGCGAGCATTTCGGCGGAATAGAGATCAGGCAGGTTGAGCCAGGCACCGTATGACGGCTCCTTGCGCTCGCGCCATTGGGTAAGGGCATGGTTCTTCATGATCAGTTTCCTTCAAGCGAAGTTCACGCTGACCTGGCCCAAAGGCCCCATGTCAGCAACAAAACGGTCTCCCGGCCGCACCGGGATAAACGGCGTCATCGAACCCGGCAGCACTACATCGCCCGCCTCTAGCGCGACGCCATAACGCCCCAGGCAGTTCGCCAGCCAGGCTACGCTGTTAAGCGGATTGTCCATCACCGCCGCACCCACGCCTTCCTGAACCAGCTCGCCATTGCGGCTGACCTTGCAGGCGATGGCGGCAAGATCGACCCCCGCGGGATCGATCCGCGCGCTGCCAAGGACATAGGCCGCGCCGCTGGCATTGTCGGCGACGGTATCGGCGATGCGGATCTGCGGCGTATCGAAGCGGGAATCGACGATTTCGAAGCAGGGCGTGACATAGTCGGTCGCGGCCAGCACCTGCTCCGCCGTCACTCCGGGGCCGGCCAGCCGCTGCTTGAGGACGAAGCCGATCTCCGGCTCTACCATCGGTGAGCGCAGGCCTTTGGCGGTCGACACCGTTGCGCCATCGGCAACCGCCATCGCGTCGGTAAGGAAGCCGAAGTCAGGCTCGTCAATCCCCAGCGCCTGCTGGATCGCCTTGGCGGTCAGCCCGATCTTCTTGCCCGTCACCCGCTCTCCCCGGGCGATCCGCCGGTTAAGCACCGCCAGCGACACGGCGTAGGCATCATCAACCGTCATCGCCGGATAGCGCGCGCTGAACAGCGCGACCGGCGGCTGCGCGTTATCGAGCGCAACGAACAGCTCACCGGCCAGTGAGTCAGTATCGAGTGACATTTCCATCCTTGCTTCTCTTGGTTCAACGGCGACCAGCGCTTGCCGGCTGGTCGTGGTCAGGCCGCGGCCCGCTCCCACCCCTCGGTAACGGGATCACCGGCGATGCGGGTGTGCCGCATAACCCGTGCCAGCGAGAGATCCCACGGCATTACCCGGTGCAGCGTCGCGCGATTGTCCCACAGAATAACGTCCCCGGCTTTCCAGCGGTGGCGATAGGTCCGCGGACTCTGGCAGGTAATGGCCTGAAGTTCGTCAAGCAGTTCCTCTGATGCCTCTGGCGAAAGGCCCGGAATGGCATGGGCATGACGCCCGACATTAAGGCTTCGCCGCCCCGTTTCGGGGTGAACCTTGACCAGCGGCCGCAACGGCACCTCGGTCTCATTAAGGCCATAGCCGTTGTAGGAGCTGTCCTTGCTTTCGGTGTAACCCAGTTTCGCCCAGCTGTGCTTGAGCGAATGGTGCGCGGAAAGATGTTCGATCTTCGCCCGGGTCGCATCGTCAAGAGCATCATAGCCCGCGCGCAAATCAGCCCACTCGGTTTCCCCGCCTTCAACCGGAGCGACACTTGCACTAAGCACCGCCCCCTTGGACTGGACCGGCATATAGGTCGAATCCACGTGCCAGTGCATGTTGCCCTTCAGGACTTTGACCATGTCATCGTTGACATCTTCCCTGACTGTTCCATCGTCCTTGAGGTTGGTCAGCACGCCCATTTCGATCTCAAGCGAGCCGAACCGGCGGGCGAACGCGATCTGCTCCGCGTCCGTCAGATGCTGACCGGGAAAGACAAGAAGCGCACGGTCAAGCCACACCTTGTACAGTTCAGCAAAATCCTGATCGGAAATTTCGGCAAGTTTCACACCGGTAACGACGGCACCAAGCGTGGTATCCGGCATTTCAACTGCAAATGAACGATGTGTCACTTCAACCTCCTGATTACTGATCTTGACCAAACTTTCCATCGATTCGCCCGGCAACCAGAGCCGGCGTCAGGCATCATGACCGCCATGAATGCCCGGGTTCCTTTGCCGTTTACGGCTTGGGGGCCTTGGCATCACCATTGCGCACCGCCATCCAACCCTGGTTGATGGCGTAGGCGCGAATTGCCTCGGCATCTTCAGGGCTGATCTTGCTGGCGAACGAGACCATGCCGTTGCCCTTCAGCGCGCCGTCGATCACCACCGAACGCCACGCCTGGGGATCACTGGCGATCATCGACCAGCGCAAATCTGGCAGCACGCCAGAGCTTTGCACCATCGGCCCGTGGCAGACCATGCAGTTGAATGCATAAAGCTGAAGCCCGTGGGCAACCTGTTGTTCGGTGCCGAATTCCTTAGTTTTCGGGCTTGCCTCCACACCGCTGGCCGCGTTGTCCGGGATTGCCCCCTTGGCACCCAGTTTGAGCACCACCAGACGACCCGGAACCCGGGTGACCTTGTCCTTCCAGTAGAGCCCGTTGTTAAGCGCCCACGAACTGCCCCAGCCGGTCGTAACCGCGACATATTGTTCGCCGCCGATGGTGTAGGTAATCGCCGGCGCGGTCACCCCGCGCTTCAGGTTGGTTTCCCACAGCACCTTGCCGTTTGTTGCGTCATAGGCGCGCAGCAGACCCATCTTGGTGCCCTGGAACAGCAGCCCTGTGGTGGTGGTCAGGATACCGCCGTTGGCGGCGGAACCAAGATCGATTGACCAGCGCGCCTCCTGCTTGATCGGATCCCAGGCCAGCAAACCGCCGCCCATTCCCGCCTGAACCTGCGGCAAGGCACCCTTGGGTATGACCAGCGGAATCCCGCCGGCCATGTTGTAACCCAGGTTCCACTTGCTTTTGGGCAGATTTGCCGGATCGGACGGGACGTAGAACTGTGCGTTCTTTTCCGTTGGAATATAGACCAGCCCTGTCTTTGGATTGAAGCCCATCGGCGGCCAGTTGTGCGCGCCCTGCGGCCCGGGAAACTGCATAAACCCTTCGGGCGGAGGGGTGCGCGCCTGCGGAACCACCTGCGGCCGGCCATTGGCATCCAGCCCGCTGGCCCAGTTCTGCGGGGCATAGGCCTTGCCCTGGATGAATTTGCCGGTCTTGGCGTCCAGCACATAGAAGAACCCGTTCTTGGGGGCGTGCATCACCACCCGGCGCGGCGTTCCGTTTGGCCCCAGCGGCAGGTCAGCCAGCACGATCGACTGGGTTGAGGTATAGTCCCACTGATCGCGCGGGGTTTCCTGGAAGTGCCACTTGTACTTGCCGGTCGCCGGATCAAGCGCAACGATCGAGCCAACGAACAGGTTGTCGCCATTGCCCTCGGGATCGCGGACCTTGCTGTTCCACGGCGAGGCATTGCCAAAGCCGACCAGAATGCTGTCATTGACGGAATCGTAGACGATCGAATCCCACGGCGTTCCACCGCCGCCATCGGTCTTCCACTTGCCCGAATTGCCCCAGGTGGCGTTGCCGATCTTGGCAAAGGCATCGTCCGAGGCCGCGCCGTCGGGCTTCTTGTCAGGGTTGGGCGTGGCATAGAACCGCCAGGCCAGTTTACCGGTCTTGGCATCGTAAGCCGAGACATAGCCGCGCACACCCAGCTCCGCCCCACCATTGCCGATCAGCACCTTGCCCTTCACCACCCGCGGTGCGCCGGTGATGGTATAGGGCTTGGACTCATCCACTGTAACCGTGGACCACATCAACTTGCCGGTCTTGGCATCCAGCGCGACGAGCCGCCCATCAAAGGTGCCGACGAATACCCGCCCGTCGTAGACAGCGACGCCCCGGTTGACCGCGTCGCAGCACCCCTTGGCAAGCTGCTCACGCGGCACCTTAGGGTCATAGGTCCACAGCACCTTGCCCGTCCTGGCATCCAGCGCGACCACCACCGACCACGAGCCGGTGGCATAGATTACCCCATCAACCACAATCGGGGTCGATTCCGTTCCCAAGTTGGTCGGAAATTCATAGGTCCAGGCCACGCCCAGCGACCCGACATTGGCGGGAGTGATCCCTTCCAGCGGCGAAAAGCGCTGCTCGTCATAGGTGCCGCCATAGGTCATCCATTCACCCTTGCCGAGGCCTTCGGACAGGATCCGGTCGGTATCGACCTTGGCGAAGTTCGGATCGGAAACCTTGCTGCCACACCCCGCAAGCAGCATTGCGGAAATCGCGGCAAGCGCGGCTCCGGATTGTACCAAGCGCTTATTCTGCATCGCACCCTCCCATCCGTTGTTTCCAGTTTGATAGTGCAACCGGCAGTCCGGCAATTGACCAGACAGACGGGAAATTGATCTTTGAAAAATTTTGCGCGATTTGTGGTCAATCATCCGCACCGCCACGGCTTAACCTGAAGGGCGCTTGGAATGCGGGAGAGATGAAATGGCGCTACGGTCTGACAAGGTTACGCGCGGCGAACTGGCCGCGGGCGCACGCGCACTGTTCCGCGCCGCCGGCGTGAAGTCGAACGATTTCGGCAAGCCGATCATCGCCGTGGCCAACAGTTTCACCGAATTCGTCCCCGGGCACGTCCACCTCAACGAAATTGGCCGCATCGTTTGCCAGGCAGTGTGGGATGCCGGCGCGATCCCGCGCGAGTTCAACACTATCGCGATCGATGATGGCATCGCCATGGGCCATGACGGGATGCTCTATTCGCTCCCCAGCCGCGATCTGATCGCCGATTCGATCGAATATATGGTCAATGCCCACTGCGCCGATGCGCTGATCTGCATCTCCAATTGCGACAAGATCACCCCGGGCATGCTGATGGCGGGCCTGCGGCTCAACATCCCCGTGATCTATGTGTCGGGCGGGCCCATGGAGGCCGGACGGATTACCGTAAACGGCGCGGTGCACAGGATGGATGCCGCCGATTCGGTGATCGTCTCGCTCAACCCCGATCATCTTGGCGGCCAGATCGACGCGGTCGAGAAGCAAGCCTGCCCGACTTGCGGATCGTGCAGCGGCATGTTCACCGCC
>JAFEEX010000083.1 GCA_018240895.1 Pseudomonadota bacterium
CGGCACAAAACCGTTACAAGTCCACCTTGACCATCGCGAACTGGGGGATGGCCATCGCGTGATAGACGACATTGGGTTCGTTGAAGGTCGCGGCCAGGGCGATCCGGTCGCCGAATGCCTTGGTGACGCGCTCGCAATAGCGGGCGAACAGGTCGACGCTGTCGCGCGCCTCAAACCCGCCCGAGGCGGCGAACCAGCGCGGCGTGGTGAAGTGGCTGCAGGTCAGCACCGGGGCAAGCCCGCGCTTGAGGCAGGCATCGACCATGCGTTCGTAATGATCGAGCTCGGCCTGTGAGAATTCGCCCTTGACCGGTTCGATCCGCGCCCATTGGCGTGACAGTCCTCCAGCACCCGCTTGTAGTGATCGAGCGCGGCGGGCGAGAACTCGCCCGGTTCCGGTTCGATCCGTGCCCATTCGATCCCGAAGCGGTGCGCGTTGAACCCAAGGCTGGCTGCCAGCGCCGTATCCTCGGCGTAGCGATGCAGACTGTCGCAGGCATCGCCCGAGGGCTCCTTGAACAGCGTCGGGGTGACGTGTTCGACCAGCCAGAAGTCCGAGTTGACGTTGTTCCCCTCGATCTGGTGCGCGGCACTGGCGGTGCCCCAAAGGAACTTGCCATCCATCGGTCTGCTCCCGTGATCCGCCTCAGAACCTGGCATCGAACGACACACCGATCACGCGGCGCGAGTCCGATCCCGGAACCGACGAATAGACCGCGAAATCGAGCTGCTGCGCCGCTGTGGGCGTTGCGAACTTGAGGACCGGACGATAGACATCGAACAGGTTGCGGGCAAAGACCGACAGGCCAAAGCGCTCGTCACTGGTGCGCAGGCCGACCCGAGCGGAGAAGATCGCCGCCTCGGGGATCACCGTACCCGGATCGCGATTGGCGCTGTCGTCGATCCGTGATTGATAAACCACATCGCCGCCGACAAAGCCTTCCAGATTGCCGCCAAGCGGGGCAGCATACTGGACATTGGCAGTCGCCTTCCAGCGTGGCGCTGCGGCGAGCTGGTTGCCCTCGGCGCTGGTATAGCCGCCCGCCTGGCAGCCCTGCGCCGCCGTCTGCATCTGATAGCAGGCGACGTTATAGCCCGCACCGTACTTTGCATCATTGTAGAGCAGCCCGCCGCCCAGCGTCAGCCCGCGCACTGGCGATCCGAACAGGTCAAGCTGCACGCCCTGCGACACCAGCCTGGGCGCGTTGCCATAGACGAAGGCGACCACGGACGGATCGTAGAACTGGGTCTGGAAGTCGGTGACGACGTTGCGGAAACCCGACAGGTTGAAGCCCAGCTTGCCGTTCAGCAGCGTCGCCTTGATCCCCACTTCGGTCGAATGCGGGATCTCGGGCTTGACCACCACCGGGAAGCAGCTGACCGGGTTGGCATCGTTGATCGCCGGTCCCTTGTACCCGCGGGTGAACGTCAGCTCCGCCTCGGCGTCGATACCCGCAACGCGCGCGACATACCGGCCGTGGCGGCCTTCGTCTTCCCTGGTAATCTTGATTCCGGCCATGCCCGGCTTCCTTTCGTTCAATCGCGCGCCGCGAAGGTGAGCACAATCCGTTCGTCGGGATCGGCGCATGGCGCCCATGCGTCGCTGACGGCCTCCAGCGGTCGCTCCGTCACCTTGAACGGCAAATGCCCGGCTTTAGCCAGTTCAAAGACCCGTGAGATCGCTTCCCTCATCGCTTCGCCGTTCGGGAAGTTGCCGGTGCCGCTACCGATCAGTTCGAGCCGCGAGCCGCGTAGCGCGTTCGACGGCAAGGTGATATCCGGCCCAGCCATGGCGCCGACGGAAACGAGGCGAACTGCGCTGTCCCCGGCGGCGCTGTGCAGGTCGGGGCGGGCCAGTTGCCCGATCAGCAATTCGGCCGGGCGTCCCCACAGATAGTCGACGACAACGCCCAGTCCGCGCTCCGCCTCTGCGGCGAAGGCGGCGGCGATCTCCGCTTCGGGCGCATCGAGGGAGATGGTCGCGTCGGCATCGAGGCCTTCCAGCACGGCGCGTCGGCGTCCGCAGGCGATCACCCGGCCCGCACCAAGCTGTCGTGCCACGGTTACGGCCATGCGCCCCGAAGTGCCGGTCGCACCGAGGATCAGGACATTCTCTCCCGCACGTAAACGTCCGCGCTCGACCAGCGGCAGCCAGGCAGCAAGCCCGGGGTTGACGAGCGCTGCTGCCACGGCATCGCTGAGTGCTTCGGGAACCGGCACCGCCAGGCTGGCCGGGGCGCGTTCGGCCATCGCGCCGAATGGGCGGCGCTGGACCATGAAATAGACCCGCTCGCCGTTATCCAGCGTTCCAACCCCGTCTAGCCCGGGTATGATCGGCAGTTCGCGTGGGCTGCTATAGTGCTTGCCAGAGGCGATCAGGCGTTCGAGCTGCTTGATCGCCGCGGCGCGGACATGGACCAGTACCTCACCGGGGCGAACTTCCGGTTCGGCGTAAGTGCCATATTCAGGCACACTGCCCAGAGCTTTGAGAACGGCGGCTTTCACTGGCCCTTCTCTGGCAGGGGCGTGAACTCCAGGTCATCGCCGACCGGCAGCTTCATGCGCTGCTGGCGCCAGTCCTCAGCGGCCTGTGCAAGCCGTTCCTTCGATGAGGAAACGAAGTTCCACAGTAGAAAGCGTTCGCCGATCGGCTCGCCGCCAAGCACCATCACGGTGGCGGGCGATCGGGCAAGGACATCTGCCGCGCCGCGCCCGGCCAGCACCGCCATCTGGCCGGGATGGAGAACGGTTCCGTTGACCTCGATCTCACCGCTCGCACAATAGACTGCGCGCTCGGGATAGGCCGTCGTCACCGGGTGGCGCGCGCCGGCGGCCATGTCTAGATGCTGGTAGAACAGCGGCGAATGCGTGCGCACGCCCGCCTTCAACCCATCGGCCTCGCCCGCGATCAGGCGGCCGCGCACGCCGCTGTCCTGCCATTCCGGCAGGTCCGCGCCTTCGTGGTGGAAGAAGGCCGGATCGGTTTCCTCATCCACTGTGGGCAGCGCCACCCAGGCCTGGATGCCGTGCATCGCGGCACCGTGCGCGCGGGCGTATTCAAGCCGCTCGCTGTGGGTGATGCCGCTGCCTGCGACCATCCAGTTGACCTCGCCGGGGCGGATTTCCTGATGGTAACCCAGACTGTCGCGGTGGGTGATCTGGCCCGAATAGAGGTAGGTCACGGTTGAAAGGCCGATGTGCGGATGGGGCCGCACATCAAGCTCGCGCGGGATCCCGGGGGCAAGGTCGAGCGGCCCGAGATGATCGAAGAAGATGAACGGACCAACCATCCGCCGGGCGTGGAAGGGCAGCACCCGGCCAACGATGAACCCGCCGCCAAGATCGTGGCTGCGCTTGTCGATGATGCGTTCGATGGTCATGGCGCTTTCCCTTCCATTGTCCCCAGCCTCAGCCGAACAGCTTACCGGCCACTTCGGCCACGCGGCGGCCCTGATAGCGCGCGCCTTCAAGGTCGATTTCGGTGGGCTGGCGGCTGCCGTCGGCCCCGGCCACGGTCGACGCCCCATAAGGCGCGCCGCCGACGATGTCCTTGTCGTGCATCTGGCCGGCGTGGCCATAGTCGAGCCCGACAATGGTCATGCCGAAGTGCAGCAAGTTGGTGATGATCGAAAACAGCGTGGTTTCCTGTCCGCCGTGCTGTGTTCCGGTCGAGGTGAAGGCCCCGCCGACCTTGCCGTTCAATGCGCCGCGCGCCCACAGGCCGCCGGCCTGATCAAGGAACGCCGCCATCTGCGATGACATCCGCCCGAACCGGGTGCCGGTGCCGACGATGACCGCGTCATAGTGTTCCAGATCAGCTATCGTGGCGACAGGCGCCGCCTGATCGAGCTTGAAGTGCGCACCCCGGGCAATTTCCTCGGGCACGGTTTCGGGCACGCGTTTGATGTCGACCTCGGCTCCGGCGGAACGGGCCCCTTCGGCGATGGCCTGGGCCAGGGTTTCGATGTGGCCATAGGACGAATAGTAGAGAACGAGAACTTTGGGCATCTGCATTCCTTCGATGTTGCGGGGTCGCCCCGATTGTCAGCGCGATCCTGGGTGTCGTTCAGGCTCGTACTGAATCGAGCTGTTCGTTGTTGGTGATCACTTCCTGCGCCTTGGCGTAGCTTTCGATCAGCAACTGATAAGGGGGGGAAGATCCTGGTATAGACCTGTGCCCATTCCGCCGCGTCATCGCGGTGCCAGGTCTTCTGGAGTTCGGAGGCGACCGCCGCGGTGTCCATTGGCACGACGCCGGCCTGGACGACGCGGGCAAGGGTGATTTCCTGCGCCATTTTGGAATAGGTGCCCGAAGCATCGACCACGGCAAACACCTTGTAGCCGGCAGCAACCGCGCTGATCGCCGGAAAGGCCATGCATACGCTGGTGATGGTTCCGGCGATGATCAGGGTCCTGCGCCCCGTGGCTTCCACCGCGGCGACGAAATCGGCATTGTCCCAGGCGTTGATCTCACCCTTGCGCGCCACATATTTTGCGTGCGGGGCGTTTTCGTGAATTTCGGGGATCAGCGGACCATTGGGCCCCTGCGGCACCGAGGCGGTGGTGATCACCGGAATATTGGTCAGCGTCGCCATCTTGGCGAGCGCAGCGGCGTGGTTGCGCAGCACCGGCATCGGCATATCGGCAACGGTCTGGAACAAGCCGCTCTGATGATCGATCAGCAGCAGTGCCGCATCATTCGGGTCGATCACCGGGCGGGCTCCGTTGAAGTTGGCAGGGGCAGTCATGAGGCATTTCCTTTCGCGTTGATCCGTCAATTCAGCCCTTGAAATCCTTTTCGGGATTCGATCCGTCCCAGTTCTGGAAGACATTCATGAAGCCGGGCACGGTCTCTTCGCGGCTCCAGTCACGCTGGAGTTCACAATAGAGCTGGGTCTTGCTGATCAACTTGCCGCCGGCCTGCTCGATCCGGCGCAGCGCCGCCTTGTGCGCGGCCTTTGACGTGCCGCCGACCGCGTCAGCCACGACATAGACATCATAGCCTTCGGCCAGGGCGTCGAGCGCGGGGAATGCCAGGCAGGCCTCGGTCCACAGCGCGGTCATGATCAGCTTCTTGCGTCCGGTTGCCTTGACCGCAGCCTTGAACTCCACGTCTTCCCACGAATTGATCGAGGTCCGGTCATAGGTCGGCAGGTGACCAAGCACGGCCTGGATTTCGGGGATGGGGGGCTTGTTGCGCCCGGTGGCGACGTTGACCGTCGAATGGATGATCGGAAGGCCATAGTTGACCGCGGCCTTGGCGGTATTGACGATGTTGAACACCAGCTCGCGCTGATCCATCGAGCGGATCGAGCTGACCTGGATCGGTTGGTAGTCGATGATGATGAACGCGGAATTTTCGGGTGTCAGCAGGCGATCACTGAGCGGATCGCGGCGCACTTCACTGGTCATGTTCATTCTCCTTTGGGGGACTTGGGGAAAAATGGCCGGGCCTGGCGACGGAAGGGGTGAAACCGCCAGGCCCGGAGCGGATCAGGCCGGCGCCATCTGGCCGAACTGCCCGCTGTTGAAGTCATCGATCGCTGCGCGGATTTCGGCCTCGCTGTTCATCACGAAAGGTCCATATCCAACGATCGGTTCGTCAATGGGTTCCCCGGTCAGCACCAGCACGGTGGCATCGCCATCGGCCTCGATCGTCACGCCCTGTCCCTCGCTGGACAGAAGGACCATCTCCGCCTCAGCGGCCTGCTGGCTTCCACCGATGGTGACCTGGCCGGACAGCACCACCAGCGCGCTGGTGTGGCCGTCGGGCAGGTCCAGCGTCAGGCTGGCGCCGGCGGCAAGCCGCAGATCCCACAGGTTGATCGGGGTAAAGGTTTTTGCCGGCCCCGTGGTGCCCGCGAAATCACCGGCGATGATCCGGGCCTTGCCGGCTTCACCGGGCAGGCAGACAACCGGAATATCGGCGGAGGTGATCGCCTGATAACCGGGTTCGCTCAGCTTGTCCTTCGCCGGCAGGTTGACCCACAGCTGGACCATGCGGAACGGCCCGCCCGATTTGGTGAACCCGGTCGAATGAAATTCCTCGTGCAGGATCCCGCCTGCGGCAGTCATCCACTGGACATCGCCAGGGCCGATCGTGCCGCCCTTGCCGGTCGAATCGCGGTGCGAAACCTCGCCTTCGTAAACGATGGTCACCGTTTCGAAGCCACGGTGGGGATGCTCGCCCACGCCGCGCGGCACGGTGCCGGGTTCAAAATAATGCGGTCCTGCAAAATCGAGCAGCAGGAAGGGGCTGATATGTGCGCCGAGCGTGTTGTAGGAAAACAGCGAACGCACCGGGAAGCCGTCGCCAACCCAGTGGCGGTTCGGGTTCGAATAGCGCCCAAGAATGGTCTTCATCTCTTGTCTCCACTTCCGCGACTCCAATCGCGGGTATGTCGGCAAGATGATCGCGGGACGATGATTGCGGTAGATTGCGAATCCGAACTCTGCGTCCTATTCATGGAACGATGCAGGACCTCAACGATCTCGCCTATTTCGTGAAAGTGGTGGAACATCAGGGCTTCGCCCCCGCCGCCCGCGCGCTCGGACTTCAGAAGTCCAAGCTCAGCCGCAGGGTCGCGCAACTCGAGGACCGGCTCGGCGTGCGGCTGATCCAGCGATCGACCCGCAAGTTCTCCGTGACCGATATCGGCCAGTCCTACTACCAGCACTGCCTTGCCATGCTGGTCGAAGCCGAGGCCGCGCAGGAAGTGATCGACGCAATCCGGGCCCAGCCGGCCGGGCTGATCCGTGTAGCCTGCCCACCGGGGCTGATCGCCTATCGCATGGGCGCGGCGATTGCTGAATTCCTCGCCTTCAACCCCAAGGTCCAGATCCAGCTCAAGGCCTACAATCGTCCGGTGGACGTGATCCGCGAGGGCTTCGACATTGTCATCAGCGCTGGCGAGCCCAAGCTCGATTCGGCCAGTCTGGTGATGCGCAAGCTGGGCGAGGTCAGCCAGTGCCTGGTTGCAGTGCCGGCCCTGCTGGCACAGCAGCCCCTCCCTGAGAACCCGTCGGACCTCGCCGGACTGCCTGCAATCGGCCTTGGCAACGCACTCGCAAATGGTGGGAACGAACGGATAGAATGGAGCGTGACGCATCCCGATGGTTCGGTAGCGCGGATTCCAGCCGAACCCCGCCTGCTGACCGACGACCTTACCGCATTGCGCGCAGCCGCGCTCGCCGGGGTGGGGATCGTCCAGATGCCCAACCTGATGATCGAGGACGACCTGGCGAGCGGCAATCTCGTCACGCTACTACCCCCGTGGGCATCGCCCAACTTCGCGGTCTATGCAGTCTTTCCCTCGCGCCGCGGCTTGTTGCCGTCAATCCGCGCGCTGATCGATCACCTCGCGGGTGACTGCCAACCCTACAGATATGGAACTTCTCCTAGGGAAGAGTAGATCCATCGAATCTCATCGGGTGAATGAACGAGGGAGATCAAGGATTTTCCAGGGGACCTGTCGAAGCAGCTTTGTCTGCGTATCCCGTCAGTAACTTCTTGCTCTACGCCACCTTGCGGTCCTGCCATTATGCGGGCCGAGGACGTGACCGACACGCTGGACCTCGCGCTCTCTGCATCGGGCTGCGACCAAGCCACGGTGTTGCACAAACCCCGGCTGCTCAGTGACAACGTCCTATGTTGGGAAGCAGCAGCGGCACAAGGCCAGTAGATCTCATTGCGCCGATCGCGATCTGCGCTGATGTCTTTTGATCCAGATGGCTTCCATCGTCAAGGAATGTGCTCTCGGGGTAGTGTCTCAGTTTGAAATTTCATCGCCGTGTTTTTTGTAAGGACCGCGAACCTTGAGGGCGGGTGCCAGTTCGTCAATCTTGGCAATCACGTCCTCCAGCGACCACAGCCGATCCGTGATCCCCGCTGCCATAGCAGGCGACATCCGCAGCGTCTTGTGGATGCGGGTGAAGTTGTAAAACACGAAGTTGTCCGTCGTCAGAAGATTTGGCACTTTTGGCGGCGTGATCGAACGGAGAGATCGGCCTCGTCTGGAGGTTGATGTTAGGCGGCGATCTTGCGGTGTTGCAAGCGCCGATATTCGATGGTCTGTCGTTTGATCCTTTCGCG